>DATJOH010000322.1:0-3689 GCA_035507235.1 Acetobacteraceae bacterium | reverse complement strand
CGCCAAATCCAATACGCTCGGTAATCACGAAATCGCCCTCGCACTGCACGAAGATGCATATACCGTCGACCAACCGCGGCAGGTTCAGAAGCGGCGCGAACCAGGATTGCGCTTCTGGAAGAATTTCCGCCAGTTCGGAGGAGGAGAGACGTCGCGTCAGGGTGATGTGGAACAGCCAGTCGTCCATGACGTAAGGATAGCCCCAGCGCCGCAGCATGGTTTCCTGGCGCGGCTTGAGGCCGGTGGCGCGGCGGCGGGCGAGTTCCTTGGGGCTGGCGGGCAGACGGTGATGGTCGGTTTCGCGAACGCACTGGTCTGCGAGGGTCCGCATTTCGGGGCAAGACGCGGTAAGGGTGAGGGAGAGAAAGCCGTCGACACTGCGCAGCGTGAGCGGCGGGAGGGCAAAGGAATGCATGGTTTCGGCAATTTTACGGATGGACGATGCAAGTTTATGTTCATCGGTGGCGAGGCGCATGGGGGCGCGGAGCGTGCAGTGCAGGCCGTAATGGCGGGCGTCTTCGGTCAGGGCGGCGATGTTCGGAATATCGGGCTGCGGGACGTGCGCGCCAGTGGCGGCGTCGCGGCCGAGCCAGGCGCAGCCTTGTTGCCAGAGTGGATCGTCGGGTGGCGGCGCCCAGTAGAGTGCGTAGCGCATTTTAGAGATCGGGGACTCTGACCGTTACGCTGTCAAGAAAGTAGTTCTTTTTTTGAAAAAACTTTTGCCTGTTGCTGCCGGCAGCGATTGCACGCATTTGAGCCCGTCGCTGTCCCACCAGAGTAAAAGTTTTTTGTTTCTTTTCTTCGAAAAAGAAATACTTCCTTTCTTCCTTCGAGTGTCAATCTCTTCGCGGTTTAGTATCATATGACCCGCTCCCCCTGGCGCCAGACCTGCCTGACGACCGGCGCGCCGTCATGCAAGCGGACTCTCACAAGGTCCGCGCGCAGGCCGATGTCGATACGGCCACGATCGAGGAGTCCGACCATGCGGGCTGGGCTGTCCGTTACGAGAGCGACTGCCTGCGGCAGCTGAATGTTGGAGCGGAATGCAGCTTCGATGAGGCTGCATGGCACGTAGTCCGAGGCGAGCGCGTCCACGAGGGCGGCGCTGAGCAGGTCGGACACCGCAACGTTACCAGTATGGCTGCCGCCCCGGACCAGGTTAGGGGCGCCGGCAATGATGTGCTGGCCGCCGGTGCGGGCCGCGGCGGCGGCCTCAAGCGTGACCGGAAATTCGGCGAGTTCGATGCCGTCCTCAAGGTTTTCCGCGACTTCTTCGTGGGTGCGATCGTCATGGCTGGCGAGAGGAACGCGGCCGCGCAGCAGGCGCAGCAAGGCAGCGCGGTTTTCGTTGCGTAGTCGGGCGCGCTGGGTTTGCAGGGCGGTGATTCGGCGTTCGGTGTCGGCAGGGGGTTCGCCGTCGCGCCAGCGCATGGCGCGGTAGCGGTCGAGGTCGCCATATTGGCCGATGCCGGGGGTGTGGTCCATCAGGCTGACAAGGCGCAGCATGGGGTGGGTCGCGAGCGGTTCCAGCAGTGTCACCATGCCTTCGGCGGGCAGTTCGCACCGCAGATGCAGATAATGTTCGGCTTTCAATAGGCCGGTGGGCGCGAGCGCGCCGAGCTCGGCGATGCCTTCGGCGCAGGTGCGGGGGCGGTCTTCGTCGAATCCGAGGTCGCCGACGCAGAGGGCGTCGAGCACCGTGGTGACGCCGGCGGCGGCGCAGTGCGCGTCATGGGCCAGGAAGGCGCTGCGGCCGGGCCAGCGCGTGCCGGCGCGGGGCTGCACCTGGCGTTCCAGATTGTCGGTATGCAGATCGACGGCGCCCGGAAGAAGATGGTCGCCCTCGCAATCGATGGCACTCGCGAGGCTGCTCCGCCCTGGGTCGATCGCGACAATGATTCCGTTTTCCATCCGGATGGTGCCGCGCAGGAGCGTGTCCGGCAGCACCAGGGTGGCGTTGGTGAGCACCGCGGTCATAGGCGAATCCGGCGGCGTGGCGATCGCGGTCGGCGGGATCGGCATGCCGCGCCGGGCAGGCTGTCAGGAATTGTTCGCCTCCGCCGTCCTGTCTGGAACCGCCGCCACCTATCATGACCGGTGGCCGGCGAGCCACATCGACGCCGCGCTGGAGGCCAAGGCGAGCGCGCCGGCCCGGCGGCCCCGGCCGCCGAACCGACCGCCGAACCGGCCGCGCCTTACGCCGTGCTGCGTCCGAACAGCGCGTGGTAGATGACAAGCACAACCACGGCGCCCACCACCGCCACGACCAGGCTGTAGATATTCAGGCCGGTGACGCCGTGGGCGCCAAACGCCGTGAAAATATATCCGCCGACGACGGCGCCGACGATGCCGAGGATGATGTCGACGAAGAAGCCTTCACCGCTCTTGTTGACGATTTTACTGCCGACGAAGCCAGCGATCAGCCCTAGAATGATCCAGGCAATGATACCCATGGTGTGCGCTCCCAAAGAAATGTAACGGAATTCGGCCGCGTCGCAGGTCGTTGGCCGGGCGCCACGTTAACATTGCCGCGCGCTGCTGCAAGTGGCGCCAAAGCGTGGAGGCGGCAGCCAAACGGGCGATGGCGAATGAAAAGTTGCAAAGCGCGGCTTGGCGTTTTCGGTTCAACGGCGGCGGCGGCGGCGCGCCTGCCTTGCTGATTGTCGCCTATGACGATGGAACTTGATCACGCTTACGTGAGCCGCTCTACCTTCGTCGTAAAATACTCAGCGGCAAGCCAGCTAAAGTCGCTTGCAATGAGGTCGCTCAGCAAATTGGATTTTGCCAGGTCCACATAATGAGACGTAACTTTCGCCTTTCGGGCGTGGAAAGTTAAGCGATTGACGCGAACTGACAAGCTGTCGCAGACTTGATCGGACTAATTACACTTGTCTGGCGAGACGACGATGTGGTGATTCATATCGGCGCAAGCTGGAAAGAAGACACTCACTTACGGGGCGGTCAGAGGCATCTGCCAATTTGCAATATCGACGCTTATATTAACCAGGGATAGTATTGATTATGTCTGCAACGATAAGTAACAGGGCGCTTAGCCTGCGCGAGCAACTCGTTTGTCTGGACCGAGCTACAACAAGCCTGATCGCACGCCTCTCCACTCGGGCGGCTTACGCAAGCGGCCCGGAGTTCGAGGAAATTCGGGATCTCATTAGATTATTACGGCAAATTGCGCCGCCAAAGGATCGCTCGAATCCGGCAAGCTGACAGGCCGCCGCGATGCGATCTCTCTCAGGGCGCGGCGCCGGCGTGGGTGTCGCAGCAATAGCGCCCGACAGAGGTGAACAACAAACTCGAACGCTATGGCGCCTTCAACCGACAAATATGCCTGGTCGCGTTCGCGATACCATCCGGTGTGCCTCGTGCAGGCTTCGGTCCCACACTGATGTGAGGCACCGAACTGCATAGTCTGTTTTTTCGCCACCGCGAGGCGCTGACAGGAAATTCCGGGTGCGGCTGGTTAGCCGATATCGGCTTGGCGAACGATCGGCGGTGCCAAATCGTCGCTGACGCAGCTGTACGCGCGCGCGCGTTGGATGGTGGCGCGGCGCGGCGTTGCGGGAGGTTTCGCTTTGGAAGTTCGGTCCAATCCCCGGTACGTCGTGCTTTTGGAAGATGGCACTTACGTTCTTTACGCGCGCACGCATCCTGACGTGGATGAGCTGCGGCTGGTT
>DATJOH010000321.1:0-11520 GCA_035507235.1 Acetobacteraceae bacterium | reverse complement strand
CCCCGCAATGGACAAAGGTTTTTTGGTTCTTTTAAAAAAAGAACTGCTTGCCTTCTTATCCATGCAACGTAACAGAATCCACCCCGACAAAGGTAACATGGGTACCGTCGGATAGCGTGAGCAGCGTGCTTCCACCCACGACGGAATCGGCACTGACCGTCACGCCCTGAAACTGCAACTGATCAGTGCCGTTATGGTACCCAATGATCGTGTCGTTGCCGCCGCCATGGCCGGCGACAAAGTCGTATAACACGCCGTGCCCGGTCGCGGCCTCGGTAATCGTCGCCGTGCCGCTCCCGAACACCACCACACCGCCAGCGCCGGTCAGTGAGACCTGCGCGTCGCCGGCGCCGGCCACGAATCTCGTCCAGCCGCCGCCGCCAGTGAGCGTCATGTTGCCGGCGCCGGCATTCACCGTCTCCGCGCCGGAAACACCGCCCAGCACCGCGTTGCCGCGCCCAGCGGTGAACAGCATGTTGCCCGCGCCGGCCTGCTGCACCAACGTGCCCGCACCACCCTGCACGCTGGTGATCAGATGATCGGACGTATCCCTGAACACCAATGTCACCGAACCGTTGCCGCCCCAGATCATGCCGCCACCGGCATTGACATTGATCGTATCGGTGCCGGCGGTCGCCCACACATGCGCGCCGGCCGCCTGCATGGTAACCGACTGATGGCCGCCATAGAGCACCGTGCCGTCGCCGGCGCCGGCGAGCGTAATCGCATCCATGTTGGCGGCGGCCGCGGCGGTGAGACTGGCACCCGGACCTTTTACCAGGGCGGTCTCGCCGTCCGTGTTTCCCAACTGCTCGAACAGCAACGTGCCGCCAGCGACCGAAACGCTGGTCAGCGTGCCGGCGCCCATCACCGTGTCATGCGCGGCCGCCCCGACCGTTGCGCGCGTGTAGCCATGCCCCAGCAGCACATCCGTGCCGTTCAACTGATAGGTTGCCGCCGCTGTGCTGCCGGCGATGGTTGCCGCACCGTTCACGGTAATGGCGGAGTTGCCGTTCCCGGCATAGATATGGTCAATGCCATTGCTGGTGAGCGTGCTGGCGGCGGTGAGCGTAATGGTGTCATGCGCCCCGGTGGACGTGGAAATCGTGTCGGCGCCGCCCGTCGTGGCGAACACGATGCCGCCCGCCCCACCCTGCACCACCTGGCGGCTGCCGCCGGTAACGCTCAATTGCCCGGCGCCACCGTCGATGGTGATGTTGCTGAGCACGGCATTCAGCGTTTCCCCATGGACGCCGCCGACGAACAGGATATTGCCGGTGTCACCTTCGATCGATACGGCGCCGACGCCACCGTTCACCGTCGCTTCGCCGGTAATGCCGTGGCCGAATACCGATAGCGATCCGGTGCCGTCATAAATGCTCGCCGAGCCGCTGACCTGCAGGGTGGTCGTGGCGCTGCCGGCACGGATGGTATCGGCACCTTCGCTCTGCACATAGACAAGCTGGCCGGCGGCGAAGCTGATATTGGCGCCGCCCGTGCCGCCCGCCGTGGTCACATAGCTGGCGCCGCCATAGAATTGTGCCTCGGCACCGCCGCCCGTCATGGTAACCTGGTCGGTCGCGCCCCCTTGCGTCATGTTCACGCCGGCGAGGCCGCCATTGACGGTGAGAGCGAGAAATCCTTCGTTGCCGTGCACGAAAGCCGCGGCGGAAGGGTCGTTGATTTGCACCGAATCGGAGCCGCCGCCGCCGGCGAGGAAGAGCGTGCCGTTCACCGTATAGACATTGTCGCCGGTGCCGCTCGTCACGCTATCGTTGCCGTCCAGCTCCGCCGTCAAATTGCCGGTGCCGCCCGATATCAGGTCATTGCCGCCGGCCTGAATGGTGTCCTGGCCCAGTGCCGCGATCGTATCGGACGCCCCGGCCACCGTCAGGATCGCCGAGCCACCCCAGCCGGGAGCTTCCTGGTAATCGAGGCCGCCGCTACCCCCGACCACGGTCACGTGGCCCGCCTGGACAGCGACCGTCAGTAACCCACCACCGCCGAGTACGCCGGCAGATGTCGTGAGGGTCACGTTATGGGCGAGCGAATCGGCCGAGAAATCATAGAGATCGGTGCCCGGCGCGAAATTGCTGGAGGAACTTGGCGCGATCGTGTCGCCGTTCTGGTCCCAGTTGCCGCTCTGCGCGTAGCTGCCATAGGCGATGGTGGCATTGGCGAAATTGTCGAATTCGTTGCCGGTGATGTTCACCTGCAGCGTGGTCTGGTTCAGCACGCCGACCGCCTGGCTGCCGAGATCGTTGATGAATTCGTTGCCGGTAATCGTCAATGCGCTGCCGGCGTACGGAATGCCTTCGCCGCCGAAATGGATCATGCTGTCATTCTGTGCCAGCGGTCCCTTCTCGATCACATTGCCGGTAACCGTGTCGGCGCCGCCGTCCGGCAGGTCGATATCATAGCTGGCGGTGCCGGTCGGGCCATCATAGAAGATATTCTCGGCAAGCAGATTCGTTTCGGCCCGGCTTTTCAATTCGTGACCGACATTCGCACGCTCGAAAATATTATGCTCCGCGACCAGCGAGGTAACGCCCGTGCCGACATAGATATTATGCGTAAAACCGGCGTTCGGCCCGCTGCTCTGGCCATTATTGTCGAATGTGCAATCGGTAATGGCAAAACTGTTCTGCGGCAGATTATCCACCGCGGAACCCATGATGCCGTTCTGATTGTCGAGGAACGCATCGTTGTTCAAAACCAGGTTGCCGCCCTGGTAGCGTATGCCGGCGCCATTGCCGCCGAGATCGTCGCTGATTTCCGCGCCCTGAAAGGTCAGATTATCGATCTGGCAATTATTGTCGACGATGAAGATGCCTTTCTCGTTGGGCAGCGCCTCGGTCGCGACCAAATTCACCATGCCGCCGGCGCCAGCGATGGTGATTTGCGCCGTGATATCGGCGAAATCATTCACATAAGTGCCCGGCGCCACCAGGATCAGGTCGCCGTTCTGCGCCGCCGCCACGGCCGCGCCTATGGTCTGGAATTCGCCGTCCGGCCCCACCGTCAGCACGGTCTGGCCCGGCAACGCGGTGGCATCATAGGGTGCGTTTGGCAGATAGCCGGCGCCGGCGGCGACGGTGAGGCTGCCGGGCACCGGCGCCGGCGTGTTGACCGTAACTGTATCGTCGAAACCGTTCACCGCCATGCGACTTCTCCCGAAAACCGGCACGGCGTCCAAAATACGGCGACACACTTTAAGATCGGTAAATCGCGGCCCGGCCGGGACTCGTCGGCCGGCTGAACGTTAAACTGCTATTTAGAAATGGCTTGTTTACACGCATGCACCGAGAAAGTTGCGTGATGCGCCAGTATTTCTTCGCAATTCTTGCGGCTGCCATCAAGAGTTTGCGAAATTCCCGAGCAATTGACAGCACCAGGCCTTTCTGGCCCCATAAATGGCGCGATCGACGTTCTGTCCGGCCTTGTTCTGTTTCTGAAATCGGAACGACAATCCCCGGAAGCGTTCCGGTTGCACGCAGTCGGCCACGCCGCGCGTGGCGCCTAGATACGGAAGTGATACGGAAGATGGCGACAGGTACAGTGAAATGGTTCAACGCCACGAAGGGCTATGGGTTCATCATGCCCGGCGACGGCGGCAAGGATGTGTTCGTGCACATCACCGCGGTACAGGCCGCCGGTCTGCGCGGCCTCAATGACGGTCAGAAACTCGATTATGACGTCGTCATGGAGCGCGGCAAGGCCGCGGCGACAAATCTGAAGGTGATGTAAACGCCGTGTCGGCAATCAGCTATCAGTCTGGCCAAGGCTGAGAGCTGATCGCTGACAGTTTATCATGCAAGTCTTTGATACCGCGCCCGCGTGCCACGCTCGAGTGCCGCAATCACCAGCCGGTCGAGGCGCAGTTCATCGCCGATGAATTCCAGCATGCGCAGGATCGCCTGGCCCTGCGCGGTCTCGGCGGCCACCACTTCGCAGGCCAGGGTATAGGCGGTTTCGCGCAAGCGAGGTTCCAACGCATCGCGCATCAATCGTCCGGCGTGCCGAAGCCCTTCATCCTCGCGCAGCAAATTCACCGCCGCGTCGGCCGCGTCGCGCAGCATGTCGCCCGAAAAACCCTCGAAAATCGGCAAGGTCTGCACCAGCGTCGCCATGACGCCGATTTCGCGATCGGAAATGCCGCCGCTCTCCGCCGCCGCCACCAGCACCATGGTGCAGACTAGCGCGGTTTGCGGGTCCAATTCGGTTCGATTAAGCATTTAATTCCCGATCAATCGTCCGTCATAACGCGTCAGATACCCTGGCCGCCGCCGCGGCGAAACCCACGCCTGGGTTGCGGCCGCCTGACGCCCGCCAACCGATGCCTGACGACTACTCCGCCTTGCGCTCCAGGTCCCATGCCTCGCGCAGCGCCCGCGCTTCCGTTTCCAGCGCCGTAACCCGGCTGGCGTGGCCGAGGTCGGAGCCGACCCGCAGCAGCACCGGCAGCACTTCGCACAGCGCCCAGCCGCAGGCACCGGCGAGCCACGCGGCGCCGGTGACCGCGGGCGCCTGCAGCCGATCCAGCGCGCCGCCGATCGTCGCGCCCGCCTGAAACAGATGCCACAGCGGCGCGGCGGTGAACGCGGCACCGCACAGCGCGACGGCGCGCGCCACCGGCCGACCAGGCTTGCGATCCAGCACGAAGGCGATGGCTGACGGCGCCATTAACGCGCAAGTGAGCAGCGCCAGCGCCGGCGCGAAGGCGAGCACGGCGCCGCATATCAATCCCTGCAGCCAGGTGTGGGAGGAACGGCGGCGCGGCGCGGCGCGAGCAGCAGCACGCGCCATCAGAGGCCGAGGCCAAGCGCCATGGCGGCGGTCAGCGTCGCGACCAGCCCGGCACCACCGGCGATATCCTGGCCAAGCTTCTCCGCGCGCGCGTGCCGCGCCGGGCCGTCGGCGGCGAGTGCCGCAAGCTCCGTCTCTATGGCGGCGGCACGGGCCACCGCGCGCTCCGCACCGGCATGATCGGCCTGGCGCGCCTGCTCGTCCTGCGCCAGCAGCAGCATGGTAGCGATCTGGCCGGCGGCGGCCGCCTCGGCGAGCCGTGCCGCCAGCGCCTTGCGGGTGTGCAGGTTGCGCCAGGCGGTCAGCTCGATCAGGCCGCTTTCCAGCAGCCAGCCGGCGAGCAGCGGCAACGGCGCCAAATGCAGCCTTGCCTGCAGGCGGGCGAACAGGCGCAGCACGGCCAGCCGCTCCGCCGGCGAGACAAACCCGTCCAGTTGGCCCATTTCAGCGCTGAGCGCGGTGTCGGCGCGCGCGGCAATGAAGGCCGCGATGTGCGGATCGATCGGCGGCCGCTTGCGGTCGGCCCGTTGCGCCGCCTGTTCCAGGGCCGGCAGCAGGTCGCCCAGGCGCGCGACGGTGCGGCCGGCCAGCAGCGGACTGCCGCACGGCAGAAGCGGATTCAGGCCGTAGAGCAGCCGCCGCATCCCACCCATGGGCCCGCGCGTGCCGAGCCAGCTTCGCCACTCCAGGGATTCCTGACGCATGCCGGCAAGGTCGCGCCGCTTGGTTTGCAGGGCGGACCAATGCGCGATCGCGTCATGCGTCACCAGATGTTCCAACGCCGCGCGGAGCGCCGTCTGGCCGCCGCTTTCCGCCGTCACCAGCGCGCTGCCCAGCCCATCCGGAAACAGGATCGCGCCCCGCCAGGCCAGCGGCGCCAGCGGGTCCAGCACGCACACCGCGCGCATCACCAGCGCCGCCGGCTTGCGCCCGTCATCCCGGTCCAGCTCGCGGGCCACCGCGACCACCATTTCCTCCAGGCGCACCGCAAGCTGGGCGTTGCCGAGCATGCGGCGCAGCCAACGATCCAGCGACCCGTCGGCGACGATGGCAGCGCCGTGCTCCGGCTCGCAGGCCAGGGCGTGCGCCAGGCTGCGCGCGGTATAGGCCTCGCGGTTGCCGACCAGCAGTGGCCGTTGCGCCCGCATCGGCGGCCGCGTCGCCAGCCGCCTTGCGCGCGCCTGGTCCGGCGCCATCAGGGCCGCCGGCGACGGCCGGTGGTCCGGCTCCTCCGCCAGCATCAGGCGCAACAGTTCGACCAATCCCGGTGAAAGTGGCGCGCTACCGACCAGGGCGGCGAAACTGCCAATGTCGAGCTGGCGGGCAAGCAGCGCGGCGCCATCCGCCCAGGCGGCCGGCGCGCCGAGCACGCACCACAGCATGGTAACGCCCAGCGCGTACACGTCGTCGGCCACCGTGCCCTCGCCGCGCCCGGCCGGCTGGCACATCGCAGAGTAGGCCGGCTCGAACGCCGAGGGTTGCAGACTGGCTGGCGGCGCTGCCCAGAACGGCCCGAGCATCACCGCTTCGCCGGGGCCGGCGCGGAACAGATTATCCGGCCTGATGGCGCGGTGCGTGACGCCCCGGGCGGAAAGCGCGTCGAGTGCCGCCGCCGCCGGCGCCAGCAGACAGCGCATCACCTCATCCTCGGACCAGACACCGGGCGTAGCGGAAAGCGCGGGGCCGGGGGGCGCCGCGCAAAGCATGAACCACACCTCGTGCCCGGCCGGGTCGCGCCCCGGCCCCTGGTCCAGCGGCAGCATGGCGTGCGGCACCTGCGCCTGCGCGGTACGTGCCAACGCGCGGGCCCTCGGCGGCAGATCGGGCCGCGCCTGCACGGCAATCAGCGGCCGTGCCGGATCGCGGCGGTCGCTGGCGGCGAAGGCCCGCAGGCCGCCCACCATGTGTGGCGGCCGCGCGGCATCCAACCGGTAATAGCTCGCGATCGTGCCCGGCTCGTCCATGGCGGCAGGCTATCCGCCGCTGGTGAACGATGTGTTTCGCGCCCGATGAGGAGCGACCTGCTAATAGCAAAAGTTCTTTGCTTCTTTCTTTCAAGAAAGAAGTATCTTCTTTCCTGAAGAAAACAAGCAAAAGACTTTTCATTACACAATCACGACTCACGCGTCGTCGCTCGCTTCCTGGCCAAGCGCGCGCGAATGCGCTTCGATGCGCCATGCCGCATTATCGCATCGAGTCGGCTCATGGCGGCCGCGTCGCTGGCGTGGACGAGGCAGGGCGCGGCCCGCTCGCCGGCCCGGTGGTCGCGGCGGCGGTTGTCTTCCGCGGCCGCGTGCCGCGCAAACTGGCGGCGCTTCTCGATGATTCAAAGCAATTGACCGCCGAGCAGCGCGATATTGCCTTCGCGGCTTTGCGCGCCTGGCCGGATGTGGAAATCCGCGCTGCCGCCGCCTCGGTGACGGAAATCGCCCGGCTCAATATCCTGCATGCCAGCCTGCTCGCGATGTCGCGGGCGGTCACGCGACTGGCAACGCCGCCCGACCTCGTGCTGGTGGATGGCAACCGGCCGCCGAAACTCGCCTGCGCCGTGCAATGCGTGGTGGGCGGCGACGGCATCTGCCTTTCCATTGCCGCGGCCTCCATCGTTGCGAAAGTGCTGCGCGATCGCGCCATGGCGCGTCTCGGGGCGCGATTTCCGGTCTATGGCTGGGCCGAGAATGCCGGCTACGCGACGCCACATCACCGCGCTGCGCTACGCGCGCATGGTCCCACCCGGCATCATCGCGCCGATTTCGGAACCGTGCGGCAGCTTGCGCTTGATTTGCTGGTGGAGGCCTAGAGCATGATCGCTTCAAATTGGCGCAGCCGGAAGCGTGAATCATGCGGGAAAACAAAGAGCTAGAGCGCGATTGCGCCGCATAGTCATGGCAACATCAAGTAATCGCGCTCTAGTTTAGCGACCGCGCCCGCTCACGCCGGCACGTGGTTAACCGGTGGCCATAAGGCGCGAAGCCACGAACAACTTGCCTGACTGGCGAGCGTGCGCGGCGTGGGCAGCAGGTTTTCGTAGGTCCAGCGCAACACGGCCGCGAGGCGCTGGCGTTGCTCCGGCGAATCGCGCACCTGGTCCAGCGCCTCCACCAGCGTGTGCAACAGCGCGTCCGCCGCCGCCTGCAATTCCGGCTCGTGTCCTGGCCGCAGCCCCAGCCGCAAACAGGTTTCGATATAGAGGCGCAAACAGATCGGGTAGCGGTCGCCGCCAAGCTCCACTTCGTTAAGCGGCGCGGCGGCGCGGCAGGCAAAAAAGTGGTCCCACGCCTTGGTGAAATTCTCGACGTGCCCATCCGTGGCGAAGATCGAGGCCAGTGCGGCATAGCAATAATAATTGCCGCGGCGCGCCCCCTCCTTGAGCAGCCGCAGGGTGCGGCGCCGGTTGGCGCGCGAAGGCCGCAACCCCGCGTAGATCGTGCCAAGCCGCTCGATGGCGACAAGCGAGCCACGCGCATGCGCCAGCCGGTAGCACCGCACCGCTTCGCGGAGATCCTGCAGGACATCGCCGGTGCCGAATAAATGCCGGTCGCCGCGGCTGAGCAGCTCGGTGGTCGCCGGCGCCGCCTTGGCGGCAAGGTTGGCGCCAGGCTCGACGGCGAGATCGAGGATAAGCCGCACGATTTCGGATGTCGGGCCCCTGAAGAACTCGCGGTTAGGCGCCGCGCGCCGGCCCCGCCGGTCCAATTCGGCATGTATCGCCCGCTCGGCGGCGACGCAGTCGGCGAATTCCTGCTCGAATGCCACAATGAACGGCGTGGCGACGCCGGTAGCGCCGGAGAGCTCCGTGGCCCGCTCGGCCGGCGGCCGCGTCGTGCACCCGACTTTCACCAGGTTGGGGATGGACGAGTTCACCAGAATATAGACCCAACCCTGTCCCATATGCCGCCTCGAGGTTTCGCCTGCCGGGCTGCAAACCCTCAGGAGCTTGCAACCGACGGTAGTAAATCCTTAACGCGCGAATTTGTGAACAGATCATACAGTGAACATGCGCAATATCACAGAAATGTGATTTGCGAATCCAAAAGCCGCTAAAACTCGGAACTTTAGAGGCGGGGCAGGTAGGGCGAGAGAATGCTGACCGCAATGAGCACGAAAACAGCCGCCGACGCCCAGGCAATGAGCGGATACCCCATGATGACGCGCGGCAGGGGCAGGCCGACGCGGACCGGCGCCCGGCGGCGATCGGGATCCACCAACGCGGTATGCGGCACGGTAATCGCGCGTTCGAGCCTGCCGAAGAACAGGTCGGCGACTTCCTGTGCCCCGGCTTCCAGCGAAGTCATGCCCAGCGGTGCCAACTGGCTGTTGATTTCCGCTGCCATCTCATAGGTCAGGATCGTATCGGGTCCGTCTGGCGCCAGCAGCACGCGCGCGGCGCCACTGACCGCACCGGCGGGACCGCCATGGCCGGCGCCCTCCATGCGGTAGCTACGCGATCGCTCGAGTTCGAACAGCCGAACCTCGCCGACAAAGTCCGTGGGCAGCGGGCCGACAAGCACGCCCGCGGTTGCCTTGAAAACGCGGTCGCCGACGGCCCCCAGCGCGCGGCACCCCGGAATCGCGTCGCGCAGGATTTCGGGATCATTCAGGGCCGCCCACACGCGCTCGGGGCTCGCGGGCAGCCGGCGTTCACCGGTCATGTGCAAAGCTGCTCTCCTTGGCAGGCGGGCTCGGACGCATTGGCAAGTGGCGTCCCCTAGGGGAAAAGGCCCCGGCGCGGCCGCCGTTCCGCGCCACCTCCCCCTTCCGCATAGGAGCTGCCATGCCGTATCTCGTCGCCGCCGACCTCGCCACCGCGCCGGCGGGGGAGCGGTTCCGCGCGGCGCTGGCGGCCGGCGGCATATTGCGCATCCCCGGCACCCATAACGGCATGGCGGCGCTGCAGGCGAAACGCGCCGGCTTCTCCGCGCTCTATCTGTCCGGCGCCGCCATGAGCGCCAGCATGGGGCTGCCCGACCTCGGCGTCATCACCGTGGACGAGGTGAGCTTCTTCGTCCGCCAGGTCGCCCGCGCCAGCGGCCTGCCGGTGCTGGTGGACGGCGACACCGGCTACGGCGAGGCGCTCAACGTCATGCACATGGTGCGCAGTTTCGAGGATGCCGGCGCCGCCGCCGTGCATATCGAGGACCAGTTGCTGCCGAAGAAATGCGGCCATCTGAACGACAAGAAACTCGCCGACGCGCGCGACATGGCCGCCAAGGTAGCCGCCGCGGCAAAAGCCCGCCGGCATCTCTATCTGATCGCGCGGACCGATGCGGTGGCGAACGAAGGCATGGATGCCGCCGTGGCACGCGCCAAACTCTATATTGAAGCCGGCGCCGACGCGATTTTTCCGGAAGCGCTGGTCACCGCGGACATGTTCCGCGAATTCGCCGCCCGCATGCCGGGCGTGAAGCTGCTGGCCAACATGACGGAATTCGGCAAGACGCCCTTCTTCACCGCCGACGAATTCGCCGCCATGGGCTACGCCATGGTGATCTGGCCGGTGAGTTCGCTGCGCGTCGCCAACAAGGCGCAGGCGGAGCTTTACGCAACGATCGCCGGCAACGGCAGCACGGAGGCAATGCTGCCGCGCATGCAGTCCCGCGCTGAATTATACGAAACGATCAATCTCGCCGCGTATGAGGCGCTGGATGCCTCGATCGTATCGACTGTTCTGCCGTAACGGCGAAGGCAAGGAAGTCTTCTTTTTTGAAAAAAAGAAGCAAAAAACTTTTGCCTGTGGCGTCCGGCGTTTCGTTCAACCAGCGAACCCGACGCTGCCCGTAACGAGTAAAAGTTTTTTGCTTCTTTTTTTCAAAAAAGAAGTCTTCCTTTTTTTCCACTGGGCCCGGCGGCCCCAGACCCCGATCTCCTGCCGCAGCGGTTGGGGTAGCTGCGTGCCCCAAGACCAGGATCTGGAGCCACCGGCCCCAGCGAAAACGCCTACCTCTCCAGGTCGCGAAACGCCCGCCGCAGGCTGGTTTCATCGACCGCGGCCGTTTCCATCCGGTTGAGCCGCCGCTCCAGGCGGGAAAACCGGTCGGTCAGACCATCGCGATCCCATGCAGGTGGTGGCGGCGGCGCATCCACATGGTGCGGCTGCCAACTGCCCGGCATCCAGATCGCGGCAATGAAATAGACCGGCACCATCACCACCGGATGCATGACCAGCAACACCAGCGCCACCACACGCACCGCTGCCACAGGCACTGCCGCCTGGTCGGCCAGCCGGCTGCACACGCCGCTGATCAATGGGTCGCTGTGCCGAAACCGCGTCAACATCACACCCTGCTCCTGCTGCGCCACCCGGGCGACTCCGTATCCAGCAACATTTCCAGACTCTCGATCCGCCGCTCCATGCGCCGGGCCGTTTCGCTAAGCGTCACCAGTTGCTGCTGCTCCACTGGTGAGGCTCGGCCACCCTTGCGTCCCCACACCACCACCATGGCGATGAACACCGGCATGAGGATGGCGATGGTCGCCACGAAGGCTTCGAAGAAATTCATGGCTGTATCCCCTCCAGAACACAGCCCTTACTCTTTCGTCTCCGTCGGCGGGAGGGAGTTGCCCATCCGCGCCTTCAGCGCCGCCAGTTCGGCGTCCACCGCGTCGTTGGCTTCCAGCGTCGCGATCTCCTCCTCCAGCGTCGGTCCGCGGCCCGGCCCGCCACGCCCCAGGTCATAGGCCTCGACCTTGCCCTCCATCGTGTCGAGCGTGCGT
>DATJOH010000320.1:0-3152 GCA_035507235.1 Acetobacteraceae bacterium | reverse complement strand
CGATCCCGCCGCACGCGTATGACCACACTGCGCGCAGATTGCGCAGGGCCCGGATCAATGTTCACCAACAAGCCGCAACCCGCTGCATCCGCGCACCGCTACCAGCGCATGGACTTAGTCATGTTTGGCGATTACGCTGTGAGCATGTTCAACGAACGTGACTGCCAATGACGAACGTCGAAACGCAGCTTGCGACCTATTTCGCGAAGTACGAGCCGGCGATTGCCGAACTCGGAACGGCGCTGCGCACGAAGCTGCGGGCGCGCCTGCCTGGTCTTTTCGAAATCGTGTACGTGTACCAGAACCAGAACGCGCTCGTAATCTCATATTCACCTACCGAGCGCGGCTACGAGGCCGTGTGCTCGATCTCGGTACGCCCGCGTTTGGTGCAACTGGCATTTGGGAAGGGCGCGCAGTTATCAAAGTGGGACCCGAATAGGCTGCTGCAAGGTCAGGGAAAGACGGTGCGTCACGTCGAACTGAACGCGGTTGCGGACTTTGACCGCGCGGAGATCGAGTCGCTGATCGCCGCCGCGGTGAAGCTCGCGCAGGTGCGTCTCGATCCGAACGCGAAAGGCGCGGTGATCATCAAAGCGGACGAACAGAAGCAGCGCGCACGCCGCGCGACAACAGCAGCGCAATCAACTGCCCCACGGCGGCCGAAAGCGCGCCAAAGCGAGAAGACATGAAACGATAGATCCATTGGTTCTTCGTTGTGACCGACCCCAATCCGCCGCTTCGCACCGCACCACGCGAATGTCCGCTTTTCAGCACGCCCCCGCCGCCCGGGTATGGCTGCAATGGGCGCACAGACGTCGACCCGGCGCTGCCCCGTACGCCCAGCCACCGTGTAGGGCGTGCTCCAGCACGCCACCGCAACGAAGCCACATCGAAAAATCCCCGTGCCAGTAGCCGCGGGCCCGTGGGGCTGCCTTCAGCCCACACCATGCGCTTCGACATCAATGCCCAACCATCGCCGCAACCGCGTTGCGTATCAGCCATTCAGCCTGTCGGCCAGCCGCGTCATCAAATCCATCCGTTCATGAAAAATCGCCACGATCAATGCTGGCGAACGCGCGCGCGGCAGGCAAAAAATGTAATGATGTTCACAATGCGCCACGAGCAGCGCCGGGTAGAGCGCGCTCATGTCCTTGCAAGTCCCTTGGCGGGACGCGAGGCGAGCAAAGCCTTGTTCCAATTTGCTGATGTAGCTTCGCGCCTGCGCGGTGCCCCACGACATGCGTGTATGGCGAATGATATCGCGCAGATCAGCTTCCGCCGCATCCGTTAGAATATAACCCTTCAAGCGCGCCGGTTCTCGGCCAGTTCTTCATCGAGAATTTCCCCGACACTCTTGCCGGAAACCCGCCCGGCCAGCCCGTCTTTGATGCGCGCGCGCAACAGGCTTTTCAGGTCCTGCCAAGCCTGATCACCATTCGCATCGCCGGGAAACAGCCTTTCAAGCACATATTCCTTGATCGTCCTGTCCTGCAGGGCGGCCAGGGCCCTCAGGGTCTGGTGCTGCTGATCGGTCAGGTCAACGGTCAAGCGGCTCATTCGGCCTCTCCCACATTACCACAAACCCACATTTGCACATCCGCGGCAAAATGACCACCGCTATATGGCGCGCCGCCCTGATAGCCGGCGTGCGGCGGGAAACCCGCCGCCGCGACCACATCGCGCCAACGGCCCTGCCAATCCAAGTCGCGATGCCCTGCGACTCCGCCGCTTCAAGCCTTTTTGATCAACCACCCGGCGAATCGTAACATTATCGCTCTTGTCTAAGGCGCCGGTTCGCGCACCATGTCCTGCGCCTTGTCCTATTTCCCTATCCGCAAAAAACATCCGAACAACAGGGGCATGGAAATGACAAAACCAACCGGTCGCGCCGCCGAACGCCATGGTTTCGGCAAAACTATGATCGCTCTCGCCCTGCTCTGCGCCGCCGCCGCCGCGCCATCCGCCCTGGCAAAACCCTATCTCTACTGGACCAACAGCCTCGATGGCTCCCTCGGCCGGGCCCCCATCAGCGGCAAGCACGCAATTGAGAATTTCATCACCCTCGGTGCCTCGGGCGGCGCCGGTCTCACCGTAAACAGCAACTATATCTACTGGTCCGGCGCCAATGGCGGATCGGCAACAAACATCGCCCGCGCCAACCTGGACGGCACGGGCGTAAATCCGTCCTTCATTACCGGCGCGCATAATCCCTGCGGCGTCGCCGTCAACAGCAATTATATCTATTGGGCCGGCGATGTCGGCACCACCATCGGCCGCGCCAACCTCGATGGCACCGGCGTCAACCAGGATTTCATCACCACCGGCACCGGCGTCTGCGGTGTCGCCGTTACGAAAAAATATATCTACTGGGCCAATTACCAAACCGCCCAAATCGGCCGCGCCAAGCTCAACGGCAAAAAAATCACCAATGGCTTCATCGTCGGCTGCGGCTCGGGCATCGCCATCGTTGGCAAATATATTTATTTCACCTCCGCCAGCGGCAGCTCAATAGGACGCGCCAACATCGACGGCACCAACGTGAATACCGACTTCATCCCGAACCTGAACGGACAAATCGCCTTCCTCGCCGCCACCAAGAAATACATCTACTGGGCGGACTGGGGCGACCGCGGCTCCGGCACCACCATCGGCCGCGCCAATATAGACGGCACGCAACCGAACCAAACCTTCATCCAAGGCACGAAGGGCGGCTTCGGCATCGCCGTCACCGGCGGCGACCCCTGAACGGCGCCGCGTACGCTGACCGATCAGCGCAGGGAAGATTCTTCTTTTTCTGAAGAAAAAGAAGCAAAAAGACTTTTATCAGTTGCATCCAACAGCCAGTCCCAATCGGCGGAGCCGGATGTTGCCCGAAACAGACAAAAGTTTTTTGGTTCTTTTTTTCAAAAAAGAACTGCTTTCCTTCCTTTCATTTGAAAAACCTGTCCTTCCTGGTCTGCCCTGGCGTGACGGGGCTTGCGCCGACCAGGCAGAGCGGAGGAAGCAAGGGGGGCAATGCCCCCGTCCTTCGTTGTAGGAGCCCCCATGCCGCCACGCCCCGTCATGCTCGTCATTCTCGACGGCTTCGGCTGGCGCGCGGAAACGGCGGACAACGCGGTCGCGCAGGCGAAAAAACCGCATTTCGACGCGCT
>DATJOH010000319.1:0-7002 GCA_035507235.1 Acetobacteraceae bacterium | reverse complement strand
TTGAGGGAGGGGATGCGCACGGTAGCGGTGCGGGTGGCGGTGTGGGATTTCGCGGGTGGTTGCGGTTGTTCGGGTTCGGGGGCTGCGGTGGTTGCGGCTTCGATGATGTCGGCGCGGAGGTGGGCGTAGACGAGGCGAGCGAGATCCATGGCCATGTCAGCCATCTCCCCGAGCAGACGCGCGTGGCGGTCGGCTTGGGATTCGGGCTGGGGATGTTCGGCCGCGGTTGTCAGGGTATTTGGGCTTTCGTTGTTGTGTGAGAAGGAAGGAGGTGTTCTTTTTTTGAAAAAAAGAAGATTATATTGAGCCTATCGGCGTTTAAGAAGAAAGTGTGAGCGGCGCGTGCGCCCCGCGACCTCCTAAGCCGATTGGTTGGGCATAATGAGCAAAAGTTTTTTGGTTCTTTTTTTCAAAAAAGAACACTTCCTTCTTGTTGATTTATGAGCGGTTGGACGTTGCGATGGCGGGCTGGAGCCCGCCCTACGGCTTGGTTGTTTGCGGGTTGGGCGGCGAGAGTTCGGGCACGTCGGGATCAAGGCGTCGGCCTCGGCGCAGAGGGATTTGGTTGGACATGGGAGCTAGACCTTCCGTTGGGGAAAGTCGGTAGGTTAGTATAACTGACGCGCATTGTCAAGCCGCGATGTGGGGGAAGGTTGGGATGGGCAGCGCTTCGCGCGCCCATGCCTCGGTGGCGAGGGCGACGAGAGGCGGCCGCCGGTGTGATGGCACGGTCCCCGCACGAGACGGTGCGTCGCATCAAATTGTCATATTTCTGCGATAGATTGCCCGAGGAGAAGAGGCTCTGTGCCGTCGTCCCTCCGCCCGCGCGCGTCGGGCCCAAGCAGGACGATGTTCAACACGCGGAGAAACCCATTCATGACCTGGACCCGGTGGCTCGGCACGACCTGCGCGCTGCTCACCAGCCTCGGCATGGAAAGGGCGTAGGGCTGTCACACTTCTGAAACGCAAGGAACGCACCACTATGATATTTCCCACACGGGTGTCCGCGCTCATGGGCGCGACCGCTTTGACGCTGGCGAGCCTCTCGCCCGCGCTTGCCGGGGAGGCGCCTACCGCGACCCCTATCAAGCATCTGGTCGTGATTTATGGCGAAAACGTTTCTTTCGACCATTATTTCGCGACCTATCCGAATGCCACCAACCCCGCGGGTGAGCCGCAGTTCGTCGCCAAAAAGAATACGCCGCTGGTCAACAACCTCGCGAACAATAATCTTCTGACGAACAACCCGAACGACCTTAATCCGCTGAACGGCACGGGCGCGACCGATCCCTTCCGTCTTGACCGCACGCAGGCGGCGAGCGCCGACCAGAACCACGGCTACACGGCGGAAGAGCAAGCCGAAGACAATGGCGCAGCGGACCTTTTCCCACTCTATACCGGCAAGGGCACGCCGGGCGGCGTCGGCGCGTTCGGGACCACGGGCCAGGTCATGGGCTATTATGACGGCAACACCGTCACCGCCTTCTGGCACTACGCGCAGCGCTTCGCGATGGACGACAACGCCTTTACGGATACCTACGGCCCTTCGACGCCGGGCGCGCTGGAAGTGGTTTCCGGCCAGACCAACGGCGTGGCGCTCGTGAAGTCGAACTCGTCAAGCTACTACGTGCCGGATGGCCAGGGCGGCTACACGCTGATCAGCGACGTCGATCCCGCCAATGACGTGTGTTCCAGCACCACGAACACCGTGGCGATGCAGGGCACGAACATTGGCGACCTGCTGAACGCCCAGGGGATCAGCTGGGGCGGCTTCATGGGCGGCTTCAATCTCTCGCTCACGAACGCCAACAACACGAGCGGCTGCGCCCGCTCAACGACCTCGACAGTGACGGGCGTCGATGAGAATGACTACATCCCGCACCATGCCTGGTTCCAATATTACCAGTCGACGTCCAATCCGACGCATGCGCGGCCCAGCTCCATCAGCGCAATCGGCCACACGCTTGTCCCCGGCACGAAGACGCTTGATCCCGCCAACCACGAGTATGACATCAACGACTTCTTCGCTGCTGTCTCGGCCGGCAATTATCCGGCCGTGTCCTACCTGAAGGCGCCGGCCTACCAGGATGCGCATCCCGGCTACTCCGATCCGCTGGACGAACAGGCCTTCGTTGCCACTGTCGTCAATTTCCTGCAGCAGAACGGTAAATGGAAAGACACTGCCGTCATCGTTACTTATGACGATTCCGACGGCTGGTACGATCATCAGTACGTCACGCCGACGAGCCCGTCGTTCTCCGCGGCGGACCTGCTCAACGGCACCGGCATCTGTGGCAGCGGCACGCCCGACAACGGTATCGGCGGCAAGCCGGTGCAGGGACGCTGCGGCCCCGGCATGCGCGTTCCGTTTTTCGTAATTTCGCCTTACGCAAAGCGGAACTACGTCAGCCACACGGCAATCTCGCAGGCCTCCGTGGTGCAGTTCATCGAGGACAACTGGCTGGGCGGCGAACGCCTTGGCGGCGGTTCGTTCGATGCGACCACCGGCAGCGTCATGGACATGTTCGATTTCTCGCAGGCCCATATGGCACGGCTGTATATCGATCCGCAGACCGGCGAGCAGTCCAACTAACGATCGGCGCGTTTTCTTGACGGTATGCATCCTCCCGCGAGGGAGGATGCATAGCCATTTTTGGTGGCTTACGCCGAGGAGAAAGGAAGTAGTTCTTTTTTGAAAAAAAGAACCAAAAAACTTTTGCTCTCTTCGCTACGTACTGCAATTTACTGATCGCGTAAGCCAAATGAATGAAAATTTTTTGGTTTTTTTAAAAAAAGAACTGCTTCCTTGCTTCTCTTCCAACCGCGTCAAGGCAATTCATATAAGGCCGACACCCTGTGACTCCACGCTTTCCCACCGGCGGACGCCTTTTGGCAATCGCAATCCTTGTTTTGTCGGGTGGTGCCTCGGCGAGCCCCGCGGCGCCAAACGATGTGGCGCTGCTGGCACAGGGGCTCAATCCGCGCCCGGTTCATGTCACCTATCCGGCAGTTGCGCCGCTTTCGGCGATGGCGCAACTGGGCCGCAAACTTTTCCATGATCCGAAGCTGTCCGGCTCGGGGCGGTTTTCATGCGCGACATGCCATGATCCCGCGCACGCCTATGGACCCCCGGGTGCGGCGCCGGTGATGGTGAGCGGGGCTGACCTGCACACGCCGGGATTCCGCGCCGTGCCATCGCTTGGCTACCTCTACCGGCAGGCGATGTTCAGCATCGTTCCGGATCCGACGGGCGACAATGACGCAAAAGCGACGCTCGATCAGCAGGCGAGACTGGCGGGGGCGCACGCGCGCATTCTGAAGACCGCGGCGGCGCCGCAAGCGGCATCTGCCAATCTGGTGCCACAGGGCGGCCTGTTCTGGGACGGTCGCGCGAACACATTGCAGCAGCAGGCCAATGGGCCGTTGTACAATCCCGCCGAAATGGCGGCGCGGGGGCCGGCGGAGGTTGCGGCGCAGCTCGCGCAGGCGGCCTACGCGCAGGATTTTCGTGCGCTGTTCGGGCCTGGTATCTTCTCCAATCCACGGCGGCTGATTGATGAAGCGATGTTTGCCATTGGCCGCTACCAGATCGAGGACCCTGGCTTCCATCGGTTCACGAGCAAATTCGATGCTTGGCTTGCCGGGCAGGCGCGCTTCACGCCAGCGGAAATGCGCGGCTATCTCGCCTTCAACGATCCGAAGAAGGGCAATTGCGCGGCATGCCATCTCGACACGCCGACGCCGGATGGACTGCCGCCCTTGTTCACCGACACCCAATATGAAGCGCTGGGCGTGCCGCGCAATATGGCGATTCCGGCCAATCGCGATCCTGCTTATTACGATCTTGGACTGTGCGGCCCATACCGGACGGACCTACACGACCAAACGCAATATTGCGGCATGTTCCTGACGCCGAGCCTGCGCAACACGGCGGCGCGCAAGGTTTTCTTCCATAATGGCCGGTTTCATACGCTCGACGAGGTGCTCGACTGGTACGTCAACCGCGATCTTGCACCGCAACGTTTCTATCCGCGCGATGCGAAAGGCGCGGTCGTCAAATTTGACGATTTGCCGCTGCAATACCGTGCAAATGTCGATACGAGTGACGCGCCGTTCAACCGCAAGCCCGGCGATGCGCCGGCACTGAACCGCGAGGACATCCGCGATGTGATCGCCTTTCTGCGCACGCTCAATGACGGGTATGTACCCAGGCCGCATTAGGTTTACGCGGTGGCGGGCGCCACGGGTGAAGGGAGAAGTATTTCTTTTTTGAAAAAACACAAAATGCCTATGTTGAGCCTATCGGCGCCGAAAAAAATAAGAGCACGCGGTGTGGCTGAACCCCTCAAGCGTCGATGGACTCAAGACAGATAAAAGTTTTTTGGTTCTTTTTTTCAAAAAAGAACTACTTTCTTGTTTAACATTCTTCGGCGGTGTCCTTTCGAATACGCCCCCCCTAGCGCGCCGATGGACCAGTTGCTTCGCGATATCTTGGCCCAGGCGTTCGCCGCGCACGGCATCCAGAATGCGGGCGGTTTGAACGTGAATTCGGCCAAGCCGCAACCGGGCAAAGGAGGGCGTGTCACTATGCGATCACATCTTATGGTAAGCGCCGCGGCGGCCGGGGCTGTTGCCCTAACGTGTGGCGCGCAGGCGGCTTCGTTCAATACGCTTTATCAGTTCAGCGGCGCCGCAGATGGCGGTGCGCCAACGGGGAATCTCGTTGCCGGACCGAATGGGGTTTTGTATGGGGTGACGGCGACCGGCGGCGCTTCCGGCAATGGCACGGTGTTCCAGTTGGATCGGCCGCGACAGGGTTCCGGGCAATGGAGCGTGACGACGCTATATAGTTTCGCCGGTGGAAGCGATGCGTCGGCACCGAACAACCTGACCATGGATGCGGTGGGCAATCTCTATGGCACGTCAAATGCTGGCGGAGGGTCGGGCGTGTGCACGAATAACAGCGTGGTGATCGGGTGCGGGACGGTGTTCGAGCTCAGCCCGGTTGCGGGCGGCGGCTGGAGCGAGCTGGTGTTGTACGCCTTCCAGGGTCCGACGGATGGGCAGCAGCCGATGGGGGTTTCGTTCGATAGCGCCGGCAATCTTTATGGATTTGGGTTCATCGGCGGACCCGGCGCATGCAGTTTCGCGGGCATACCGTTCGGCTGCGGCACGGCGTTCAAATTATCGCCGGTGGAGGGTGCTGGATGGAGTTTCTCCCTGCTCTACGCGTTCAAGAACGACGCCGATAGCGATGGGCCGTTCGGGCCGCCACTGATCGATTCGCAAGGTGCGCTGTATGGTGAAACCGGGGGTGGTGGGCGACGCGCGCCGGCGTGTGCGCCGGCGACCGGTTGCGGCGAGGTGTTCCGGCTGGTGCCGCGGCATAATGGGACCTGGATGAAGCAGGCGCTGTGGATTTTCGATGGTCTGGACGGGACCGGCGGCAGTAATGCGCTGGTGGCCGACTGGGCCGGCAACATTTATGGCATGACGAACGAGGGCGGCCCGCCAAATCCGCTTTGCCCGGAAGATCCGAGCTTTGGGTCGTCGGCGGGATGTGGCGTGGCGTTTGAACTTTCGCCGCCGGCCAATGGGACCGATGCCTGGACGTATCATACGATCTGGGATTTCACGCTCGGGCCGGATAGCGGATATCCTTTCAACGCATCGATAACGCTGGCCGACGGACGGCTGTTCACGACGAGCAGCGGGCCGTATCCGCTGGCGAATTCCTATGGCGCGATCGTGGAGTTTTTGCCCTCCGGGGCGCATGCTGGATGGAAGGAGAGGACGCTGTTTACGTTCAGCAATGACGCGTTGAATGAGGCGCAACCGGAATCCTCGCTGTTCTGGTCGGGCAACCGGTTATATGGCACGGCAGCCGGATACGGCACGGCGGGCAGTTTTGGCAGCGTGTTTCGCGTGAAACCGTAACGCTATGGTTTCGGCGCCGGCGGTTTCAGCCGGCGCCGCGGCTGTCAGCGAGGCCCTTGCCCATGAGCAGACCGAGTTCGCCGGGGCGGTCGCTGTATTCGCGCATCGTGCGGTAGGGCACGGCGGTGATTTCGGTGATGACGTTGAGCTTTTCCGCGACGCCGAGGGCGCTGAATTTACCGGCGCCTGGCCGCTGCTCAAACAATGACGCTACCGCCTGGACGACGCGGGCGGGCACCATGCCGAGGACCCGCGCGTGCTCGGGGGTGATCTCGGCGGCTTTCAGGGCGCGGGTTGGCATGAGCTGCGCTGCCTGTCGGGCCGCCGGCGTGGGGCCTTTACTTTCTGTTACGGAATGCTCGGCGCTGGCGGGCGGCGTTACGGTAAGGTCGCGCGCAGGGAAATCCAGCTCGGCGCCGTTATCCTGGACGATGAAGACGCGGTCGCCATCGCATTCCAGCACCGTGCCGCTGCGCTGACCGCCGCGGTGCCAGACCTTTTGCCCCGCTGAAAACATGCTGTGATCCTTCTTGGGCTCCGCGGCCGTCGCGGCGCCCCGCCTTTGTATGGCACGAAAGCGGTCTGCGGACGAGGGCGCCGGGTTTCCGCAACCACGCGCCAGGGCGCAAAAGGTTTTTGGCCCTTTTTTTCAAAAAAGAGCTGTTTTTCCTTCCCTTATCTCTGGCGCGCCATGCCCTGCACGTTTACGCAACGCCAATCGAGGGGGATCGCCGTGCAAGATATTCAACACATCAAGCTGCTGAAGACGTGTGTCGTTGGCATTCTTCTCGCTGGCCTGTCGATGATGGGGACGGCGCAGGCGGCGCCGAGGGCGAGAAGCGTCGAAGCCCGGCTTGCCGCGGCGTGGCGCGCGGCGATTACGGGCGTGGCGGTGCCGGGGCAAGGTTGCTTCACGGCCGAATATCCCAGCACCGCCTGGGTGCGGGTTGCGTGCACTAAGGCGCCGCCGGGACCTTTCCTGCCGGCGCACGGGCCAAGGGGCTTTGTCGTGGGCAACGGCAACGACTACGCGGCCGAGACCGCGACGCCGATAAGTTCGGCGGT
>DATJOH010000318.1:0-12293 GCA_035507235.1 Acetobacteraceae bacterium | reverse complement strand
TTCAAAAAAGAACTGCCTTCTTGGCGCCTGACTCCTTTTGCGGTGAATCGCCCTCAAGCGGGCAGGTGTGCGTGCGATAATGTTGCATCCCTTTCTGGACCTGCCACTTCCCGGGGGCAGCCGCTCATCGCTGCAGTATGGTCTGCGCCGATTCCACCATTGCTTTCGCGCCTTCGCCGTCACCGCGGCGCAGTGCTTCCAGATCGACCGGCACGCGCACGCCGCGCTGCGCCGCCGGGCGCGCTTCGATTGCCGCCATCCAGCGCTGCACCGCGTCGAGGCCATCGATCGAAATGCCGCTCCAACGATGCGTGCGCACCCAGCACCAGTTGGCGATATCGGCAATGGAGTAGTCGCCGGCGAGATATTCGTGATCGGCAAGCCGGTTTTCCAGCACTTCGAACAGGCGGCGGCCTTCGTTCTGGTAGCGATCGATCGCCGGCTGGTAGGTTTCGTGCCAGTAGCGGGAAAACACATTCGCCTGGCCCATCATCGGGCCGACGCCGCCGATCTGAAACATCAGCCATTGCAGCACGCGGCTGCGGCCGCGCCGATCGGTCGGCAACAGCCGGCCCGCCTTTTCTGCCAGATAGATCATGATCGCGCCGGACTCGAACACGGCGAAATTGGCCTCGTCGCGGTCCACGATGGCCGGGATGCGCCCGTTCGGATTGATGGCAAGATAGGCGGGTGCCTTCTGCGCGCCGCTCGCGAGGTCGATCGCGTGCAGCTCATAGGGCAATCCCAGCTCCTCCAGCGTGACGCTGGCCTTCCAGCCATTGGGCGTAGGCGAAGTGTAAAGATCGATCATGCAGGGTCGCGTCTCGCGCTGGAGGCGGAGACCCTAGAGCAACAATGGTACAACACCAAGCAAGCGGTTTTTGGCGTCAATGCAAATGCTTGACGCTTTTTCTTGATCTGCGATCGGAGCCGCGGCCATGCTGCCGCAGGATGGACGCGCGGATACGCTTCGCCCTGCTTTTGCTGCCGCTGGCGTTGGCCGCCTGTGGCGGTGGTGGCGCGCGCGTAAGCTATCGCCCGGTTGCCGGCCGCAACTACACGCCGCCCGGCCCGCCCGGCGATCCCTGGGGCCCCTATATCCGCGAGGCGGCTTCCCGCTACGCCATTCCGGAGCGCTGGATCCGGGAAGTCATGCGTCAGGAAAGCGGCGGCCACGAATATCTCAATGGCGAGCCCATCACCTCCGCCGCCGGCGCCATGGGGCTGATGCAAGTGATGCCGGCTACCTATGCGGAGCTGGCGGGCCGCTACGGCCTCGGCGGCGATCCCTACGACCCGCACGACAATATCATGGCGGGCTCGGCCTACATCTCCGAACTCGCGGCACGGTACGGCTCGCCAGGCTTCCTCGCGGCGTACAACGCGGGTCCAGGCCGGCTCGACGATTACATGGCTGGCCGCAGCAGCCTGCCGAATGAAACGCTGGCCTACCTGGACAATGTCGCGCCGCGCCTGGTCGGCAGCGGGCCGATGACCGGCCCGCTGGTCGCCTTCGCCGGCACCGCTGCCAGCGAGCCAGCGCCGGCGCCTGAACCCGCTGCCGCCGCGCCGGTGGAAGTGGCGGAGGCGCCGCCCGTTACCCAGCCGGGTAGCGTGCTGTGGAGCCCGGCACAGCGGCCAGCGCAAACGCCGCAGTACGCACCGCCGGCTTATGCCCCACCCGCCTACGCATCAAATGCCTACGCGCCACCGCCGCCACCCGCCGCCCCGCCACCGCGGCGCACCGGCTTCGCCCTGATCCCGAGCGCCTACGCCGATACCCCGGCGCGCAACACGGAAGACGCAAGATGGGGCGTGCAGGTCGGCGCTTTCAGCGAACCTGCGCAGGCGCATCAAGTCGCCGAGAGTGCCCGCGCCGTGGCACCCCAACAACTCGCGCCGGCACACACCGTGGTGGCGTCCGTGGTCCACGCCGATGGTGCCGTGTTCTACCGCGCGCGCCTGATCGGCATTACCGAACCCGCCGCAGATACCGTGTGCGGCAAACTCGCGGCGCGGCAATGGCCGTGCCTGGCGGTTCCGCCCGGCGGCTAAGACACATCGACCAGGCCGGGTGAAAAGGAGAACAGGCAAGAAAGGACTTCTTTTCTGAAGAAAAGAAGCAAAAGACTTTTATCAGTTGCGTCCAACAGCCCGTCCAAACCGGTGGATTCGGATGCCAGCCGCAACGGACAAAAGTTTTTTGGTTCTTTTTTTCAAAAAAGAACTACTTGCCTTTCCTTTCTGTTCAAATGGTTGTCCCACCGGCAGTTACCTTATATCAAATCAAACCACGAGCGCCCTGGTCCGCGCCGCCTCCCGGCGCTGGTCGCTGATCAGGGCGGATAGCAACGCCATTTCCGGTTTCGGCTGGCCTTCGCTGGCAAGATGATAAAGCTGCTCATAGTACCAGCTTTGCGCACCGAAACCATTCACCGCTTTCAGCAACGCGAATGGCGAGCGCGGACCGAGCCAGCCGGGACCGAGCCGCAACCGATCTTCCCAGCGCTCCAGCGTTTCTATCTGGCCGCATAGCAATTTGCCGGGGGCCGCCGGGTCGACACAGAGTGGGCGGCCGAGACCGATCAGATCAATGCCGTCCGCCGCGATCGCCGATGCCATACCGGTCGCGGTGCGAAAGCCGCCGGTGACCATGAGGGCGGCGCGCCCGGCGTGCTTGCGGATTTCCGGCGCGAATTTCTGGAAATAGGCTTCGCGGGCGCGGGTCGAGGCGGCGATGGCGGGATCCTCGATCGGTTCCATACCGGTGAGATTCATCATACGCGGCTGTTCGTAACTGCCGCCTGAAATTTCGATGAGATCGACATTCTCGGCGTCGAGCCAGCCCACCACCGCGGTGCTGTCGGCGAAGTCGAAGCCGCCGCGCTGAAAATCGGCGGAATTGATTTTCACCGCCAGCGGAAAATCGGCACCGACCGCGGCGCGGACGGCGCGGACCGTGTCCATGAGAAAGCGCGCTCGCCCGGTCGGATCGCCGCCCCATTCGTCCTGGCGGCGGTTCACCTTCGGCGAGAGGAATTGCGAAATCAGATAGCCGTGGGCGGCATGAATTTGCACGCCGGTAAACCCGGTTTCACGCGCGATGCGCGCGGCGTGGGCGAAACGGGCAATCAGCGGCGGAATATCCGCGCCGGCGAGCGGTCGCGGCAGGCCGAATTGGCCGCCGGGCAAGGCGACAGTGACCGCGGAGGGCGCATCGGGATGCGGATTGATGGCTTTGGGCGTTTGCCGCCCGGCATGCGATATCTGCATCCACACGTGATTGCCTGCGCTTCGCGCAGCGCCGGCGAAACGGCGCAGCGCGGCGAGCGCCTCGGGATCCTCCGTGCCGTCGATGGCGACATTGCCGGCTGCCTCCAGATGCTTGCGATCCACCTGCACATTGCCGGTGAGCAGCAGGCCCGCGCCACCTTCGCTCCATTGCCGGTACAGCCGTTCGTGCAACGCGGTAGCGCGATTGCGGTTGTCGCCGAGCCGCTCGGTCATCGCCGCCTTGGCGAGGCGGTTGGGCAGCGTCGCGCCGCAGGGGAGGCGAAGCGGCGCGTTCAGGGTCGCAAGCACGTCATCTGGCACGGGTTCGTTCCTCGGATGGCTACTGCACGAAATGAATGATTTCGCCGGGATCGGCGCGTTCGGCGCGCAGGCGGTTCACCGGGGCTAGCGGGTCGGCATGGCCGATCGCCATGCCGCAGAACAGCATGAGGCTGTCCGGCGCGGCCACGAATTGCGCGACGGTGCGCGGCCAGCGGGACCAGGCTTCCTGTGGGCAGGTATCGATCCCCTGTTCCTGGAACAGCAGCATGGCGGTTTGCAGCACCATGCCGAGATCGGACCATTGCGGCGGTCCCATGCGCCGGTCGATGAAACAGAACAGCGCGGCGGGTGCACCGAAAAACCGATCATTGTTCTGTAACCAAAGCAAACGCACGAGCTTCTCCGCGCGGGGGATATTCAGGAGCGCATACATTGCCTCGCCGACGGCGAAGCGGCGGGTGCGATAGGGCTCGTGGAGATCGCGCGGGTAAACTTCGTACTCGGGCGGCTCGCCGGCGGGCGCGTCGGCCATGCGCTGTTCCATCAGGGCACGGAAACGCGCCATGGCGGGTCCGTTCAGGACGTAGAAATGCCAGGGCTGGAGATTGCCGCCTGACGGGGCCCGTGTAGCGCGGGCGAGAATGTCGGCAATCAGCGTGTCCGGCACTTCCGTCGGTAGAAAGGCGCGTATCGAACGGCGGCGCGCGACGGCATCGCTGACGGACAGGTTGGGCACGCATCGCTCCGCTTTAGCGGTGCTAAAATTTTATCTTGACAAAACTTTGTCAAGGTTAAAATTTTGAGTGGTGGCAGAGATACCTGAAGCACGGCTGCGGAACATGGAGGCGCGACGCGGGCGCATCCTGGAGGAAGCCGGGCGCCTGCTGTCAGCCGGCGGGATCGAGGAGCTCACCGTGCGGGCGCTGGCGCAGCAGGCGCGTGTGACGGTGCCCACGATCTACAATCTCATCGGCGCCAAGGAGGCGATTGTCGCGGCGCTGGTGGCGGAGGCGCTGGATCGTCTGGACGCCACCATGGCGGCGTTGCCGGCGGCGCGCGGCATCGCGCGTGGGCAAGCCGCGGTACGCGCCAATCTCGACCTCTGTTTTAGTGAGCCGTGCCGCTACCGGGCGTTGTACCGATCGCTGACGGACCCGCATGCGTCCTGCGCGCCGTTCGGCCAATTGTTCCGCCGCGCCGGCGAGGTGTTCACGCTGGCGGTGCGCGAGGCGGTGGCGGATGAGGATTTGCATGGCCGCCTGCTTGCGCTGCCGCTCGGCCATCATATCCTGCACGGGCTGATCGAAACGTTCCGCTTGTGGGGGACGGAGGCGCTGAGCGTGGCCGCGACAGAAGCGCGGGCGAGCTATGTCCTGCTGACAGGCTTCATGGCGGACGCGACGAAGCAGGGGCGTCGCAAGATCCTGGAGCGTCTGCAGGCCGTGGAGGTGCTCCTGGATAACTGACGGGGTCCGCTATGCCATGAACCTGCCGCCTCTGCTGGCGTTGAGCGGTGTCCGGCCCTATCTCCGGTCCGCCGCAACCGCACATCAGGAAGGAGCGCACCCATGGCCTACACCGCCATCGCCACCACCAAGGCCGGCCGCAACGGCCACGTCGACAGCAGCGACGGCACGCTGCATCTCGATCTTTCCATGCCAGGCTCCGGCAAGCCCGGCACAAATCCCGAACAATTATTCGCCGCCGGCTATTCCGCCTGTTTCGGCAGCGCCATCCTGGCGGTGGCCGGCCAGGAAAAGCTGAAGCCGGAGAATGTCGCCGTGACGGCCGAGGTTTCGCTGATCATCAACGGCCATGATTATTCCATCGCCGTGAAGCTGAAGGCGAAAATCGACGGCGTTGGCAGGGAGGAGGCGGAGAAGCTGCTGCACACCGCGCACCAGGTCTGCCCCTACTCGAAAGCGACACGTAACAACATTCCGGTGGAACTGGAATTGCTGTGACCGGCACGGCGCTGGTTACCGGCGCCACCGCCGGCTTCGGCGCCGCCATCGCGCGGCGGTTGGTGCGCGACGGCTGGCGCGTCATCGCCGCCGGCCGCCGCGCCGAGCGGCTGACGGCGCTCGCCACCGAACTTGGCGACGCCGTGCTGCCGCTGCGGCTCGACGTAACCGATGAAAAAGCCGTGGCCGCGTTGCCTGGGTCGTTGCCCGCCGCATGGCGGACGGTGGACGCCTTGATCAACAATGCCGGCCTGGCGCTCGGCCTCGATCCCGCGCACCAGGCAAAGATCGACGACTGGGACCGCATGGTGGCCACGAACGTCACCGGGCTTCTGCACATGACGCGCGCGCTACTGCCGGGCATGGTCGAGCGCAATCATGGCCATGTTGTCAATCTCGGCAGTATCGCCGGCACTTATCCCTATCCCGGCGGTCATGTTTACGGCGCCAGCAAAGCGTTCGTGAAACAATTTTCCCTCAACCTGCGCGCCGACCTGGTGGGACTGAATGTCCGCGTCACCGATATCGAACCGGGCCTTTGCGGCGGCACCGAGTTTTCAGAAGTGCGTTTCGGCGGCGACGCGGAACGGGCCGCCAAGCTCTATGAAGGCACGGTGCCGATCAACGCGGAGGATATCGCGGAAGCGGTCTCGTGGGTGCTGCATTTGCCGGCGCACGTGAACATCAATCGCATCGAAATGATGCCGACCTGCCAGGCAAGCGGGCCGCTCACCGTCAAGCGAGCAAACCTATGAAGGCGAAACAGATCGATCGTCTGCTGAGCCGCTACCGGGTCATGGACGGCAAGAAGTTCGGCCTCAAGAACCACCCGTCAGACGACCTCGATTGCGGCATTATTGCCCCCGGCGACGCGGAGGCTGCGCTCGCCGACGGCGTGGCGCGGCTCGCCGCGCAACAGGTAAAATTATATGCCGAGTCGCAATGGTCGCTGCTCGCCGTGTTCCAGGGCATGGATGCCAGCGGCAAGGATGGCACGATACGTCACGTTTTGACGGGCGTGAATCCGCAGGGCGTGCAGGCGACAAGTTTCAAGGCACCGGGGCCGGAGACGCTGGCGCATGATTTCCTGTGGCGCATTCATGCCGCCGTGCCGCAACGCGGCCGCATCGGCATTTTCAACCGCAGCCATTACGAGGATGTGCTGGTAACACGTGTGCATCCGGAGTTGCTCGACAAGGCAGGGCTACCCGCCGAGGTGCGCGGCAAGAAATTCTGGCAGCATCGATTGGAGGACATTGCCGCGTTCGAGCGCTACCTCGCCCGGCAGGGGGTGGTGATCCTGAAATTCTATCTGCACCTGTCGAAAGACGAGCAGAAGCGCCGGTTCCTGGCGCGCATCGATGAAGCAGAAAAGAACTGGAAGTTCTCCACCGCGGATTTGCACGAGCGTGATTTCTTCGATGATTATACGGACGCGTTCGAGAAGGCGATCGAGGCAACCGCGGCGCCGCACGCACCCTGGTACATCGTGCCCGCGGATCACAAATGGTTCGCCCATCTTGTCGTTGTCGAAGCCCTGGTAGATGCCCTGGCGCGGTTGAATTTGCGCGAACCGAGCCTGCCGCCCGAGGAGCAGGCGCGCCTGCGCGAGGCCCGCGTGAAGCTGGAAGCAGAATAGAGGAAGCCTCTGTGCCGCGCAGCGCAGATGGGGGTCTGGGGCGTCACGCCCCAGTGGGGGGTCCAGGGGGGCAAAGCCCCCTTGGTCTTCGTGAAGCGGAAGCTCTAGCGCTGAAGCAAGTAGGCCGTTACGAAGAAGCGGCCACCGCCTTTGCGCACCTCGCGCGCCAGCAACCGAAGTCGCATGGCCCGCTCTACAATCTCGGCAACACCTACCTCGCTGCCAATCGCCCTGCCGAGGCGATCGAACCATTCCGCCGCGCCATCAGGCTGGCGCCGCGTTTCGCGCACGCGCACAACAATCTCGGTCTTGCCCTGCTTGCCACCGGCGAGGCCGCGTTGGCGGCGGCGAGTTTCGCGCGCGCGGCTGGGCTCGATGCCAACAATCCGGCGCCGCGGCATCTCGCCGGCCATGCGCTGCTGCGCGCCGGCCGGCCGGCCGAGGCCTTGCCGCATCTCGTTGAGGCAAATCGCATGGCGCCGCATCAGGCCGCCATTGTCACCGACCTCGCCGACGCGTTGCGGCGGACCGGCGCGCTGCGAGATGTGGCCCCGTTGGCGCGCGAGGCGGCGGCGCTGGCGCCCGATCGCATCGAGGCCTGGAACAATCTTGCCAACGCGCTGCGCGACGTCGGCGATTTCACCGGCGCGGCGGCGGCGAGCGAACAGGCATTGCGGCTCGCTCCCGACCATGGCGAGGCGCATTACAATCTGGCCCTGACGCTGCTGGCCGATGGAAGGTTCGTCGAGGCTTGGCCGCACTGGGAATATCGCTGGCAGGGCGTGGTTGGCGCGGCACCGCGCTTTGCGATGCCACCCTGGGATGGCGCGCCGCTTGGCGAGGGATTGCTTTACCTGCATGCCGAGCAGGGGTTTGGCGATACGATCCAGTTCTGCCGCTACGTGCCGCTTGCCGCCCGGCGCGCCCGGGTGGTTCTGGCGGTGCAGACACCGCTGCTCCGCCTGCTGCGTGAACTGCCGGGCCCAGCCGAGATCGTCGATTTGAACGAGCCGCCTCCACGTTTCGCGGCGCAGGCACCGCTGCTCAGCCTGCCGCGCGCCTTCGCGACCGGGGCGGCGACGATTCCGGCCGAGGTTCCGTATATTCCTGTCAACGAGCCGGCGCGGCAGGCGTGGTCGGCCCGGCTTGCCGCCCTGCCTGGCTGCAAGGTCGGCCTGGTTTGGGCGGGCAATCCGGATTTTCCGTTTGACCACGCCCGCTCCATCGCCGCCGACCAGCTTGCCCCTTTGGCGCAGGTAGCGGGCGCCAGTTTCGTCTCCTTGCAGCCAGGCGCCGCAGCGCGGCCGCCGTTTCCGCTGGTGGACTGGACCGCGGAACTCTCTGATTTCGCTGACACGGCGGCGCTGGTTGCGGCGCTGGACCTGGTGATCGGCGTGGACACGGCGGTTATCCATCTCGCCGGCGCGCTGGCCAGACCCGTATGGCTGCTGAACCGCTTTGCCGGCGATTGGCGCTGGGGCGCTGCCGGCCGTGACAGCGTGTGGTATCCCAGCCTCACGCAATTTCGCCAGGCCGACCCGGGCGCCTGGCTGCCGGTGATCGCGGCGGTTTGTGCCGCGCTGCAACAGTTCGTTGCCAACACCCGGCGGATTTAGCCCCGCCGCCCGCCATTTATCCCGGTTTTCCGCCATTTTTCGCGTCATCGGAGGCGCCCGCGCGCTTCCCCCGGTGCTTTCAAGCCGCTATAGCGCCCCTGCCCCGCCCGCCGGGGACCCACGGACGAGGACCCAGTGTGCGCATAGCGATGATCGGCGGCGGCTATGTCGGCCTGGTCTCCGGGGCCTGCTTCGCCGAGCTGGGCAACGACGTCGCGGTGGTGGAGGCGGATCCGGCCAAGCTCGCCAGCCTGCGGGACGGCCGCATTCCGATCTACGAACCGGGCCTCGACACGCTGGTCGGCGACAATGTGCGCGCCGGACGGCTTGCCTTCGGGGACGACATCGCCGCCGCGGTGCAGGGCGCGGATTGCATCTTCATTGCCGTCGGCACGCCCACCCGCCGCGGCGATGGCCATGCCGACCTGACTTATGTTTACGAGGCGGTGGAGCAGGTGGCGCGGGTGCTGACCGGCTACAGCGTCATTGTGACCAAATCGACGGTGCCCGTCGGCACCGGCCACCGCATCCGCGCGATACTGCGCGACGTGCGCCCTGATCTGGACGTGGATGTTGCCAGCAACCCGGAATTCCTCCGCGAAGGCAGCGCCATCGGCGATTTCATGCGGCCCGACCGTGTGGTGATCGGCGTCGAGACCGATCGCGCGCGCGACGTCATGCGCGCACTTTACCGTCCGCTTTACCTCATCGAAGCGCCGATCCTGTTTACGTCTTTGGAAACCGCGGAGCTTATCAAGTACGCCGCGAACTCCTTTCTGGCGATGAAAGTCACTTTCATTAACGAAATGGCCGATTTGTGCGAACGCGCCGGCGCGGACGTGCATGATCTGGCGCGGGGCATCGGTCTGGATGGCCGGATAGGCCGGAAGTTTCTGCATCCTGGCCCAGGTTTCGGCGGCAGCTGCTTTCCCAAGGATACGCTCGCCATGGTGCGCATCGCCCAGGATTACGGCGCGCCGACGCGTCTCGTGGAAGCCGTGGTGTCGGTGAACGATGCCCGCAAGGCCAGCATGGCGGCGCGCATCGTCGCCGCGGCGGGGGGCGACGTGCGCGGCAAGACGATCGCCGTATTGGGGCTCACCTTCAAACCGGAAACCGACGACATGCGCGACGCGCCGAGCATTCCGATCGTGGGTCGATTAGTTGAGGACGGCGCCTCGGTGCGGGCCTTCGATCCGGAAGGCATGGCCCAGGCGCGGCCGCTTCTGCCACCTGGTGTCGCCTATTGCCGCGATGCGATGGATGCTGCTGCTGGCGCCGATCTGCTGGTTGTATTAACCGAATGGAACGAATTTCGTGCCATCGCGCCGCAACGCCTGCGCGAAGCGATGCGCGGCGACCTGATCATCGATTTGCGCAATCTCTATGAGCCTGCTGCGATCCGCGCCGCCGGTTTTCGTTACCAGAGCGTCGGACGGCCGTGAAAATCAACCTGCCCACTTTCGCTGCCCAGGTCTTTGCCGCCTTCTGCGGCTTGAGCGCTGTCGCCTTCGCGGCGCAGGCATCGCCGCCATCACCGGATGCCATGGCGACGCAGCCAGATCCACGCGATTTCGTGACCCGCGCCGATACGCAACTTTCGGCACTCGGCAATCCGATGCGCTTCGCCGGGATGAACATATCCTGGCTCGGTTTGCGCGACGATACCGGCCGGCTGGAAGACGCCCACCTGCCGACGGAGTTCGAGGTGAAGGATGCCTTCGACACGGTGCAGGCGATGGGCGCCGGTTTCATTCGTTCGACGTCGCTGGCGGCGTCGGCTGGCTGCGCGTCGTGCATGGCGCCAACGGCCGATCATATCAATACGGATGCATTGCAGCACGCCGACCATGTATTGCGGCTTGCGCACGACGCCGGCTTGAAGATTGTCGTGCCGCTTGCCGGCAATGGCGTCTGCCCCGCTGCCGGGCCGATCGATCCGACTGAAGGCGCGGCATGCGTTTTTGCGCGGGCGCATAACTTGCCGGATGGCGCATTCTACACCGACCCTTCGGTGCGCGCGGACTTCGCGCGGCATGTGACAATGCTGCTCAACCATCTCAACCCGGAGACGGGACTCGCCTGGAAAGACGATCCCACCATCCTCGCCTGGGAAAATTGCGACGCGTGCGGCGCCGGCGTCGCCGCGAAAACCCTCGCGGACTGGACGGAATTTTTGGGGCGTACCATCAAGGCTCTGGATACCAGGCATCTATATGAAAACGGTGCCTTCGCCGGGCGGCTGGGCACCGGCGGAGATGCGGCTGACGCGGCGCTCCTGGCGCTCGACACTGTGGATATCGTCGGCGACAGGGTGGCACCCAAACCGGGGTCGCCGCCGGACCTGTTTACGCCAGCGCAACAGGCGGTGACGGCGGCGGGCCGTGTCTACGTCATCGATTCCTATGCGTGGTCGCCCGCGCATTGGCAGACGCTCGACGACCTGGAGGCGTTTCTCAAGGCGATTGAGAAGGATCGTTCCGTCTCCGGTGCCTTCGTGAACGATTTGGGCGCACATGCCGACCAGGGTGGCTGGCTGCCGGCGGCGCACCCCGGCGTTTCGACGATCTACTTTCCGGCCGCGCCGACACCGGAAATGGACGTCGCCACGATGGAGCCGCGCGCGCGGGCGGTCCGGCGGCTATCGTACGGCATGATGGATCTGGTGCCGATTGCATTCGCGCCGGTGGACCCGCCGACGATCATTTCTGTTACCCATGGCAAGGTCGTATGGCGCGGCTCGGCGGGCGCCACCAAATATAGCATTGCGCGATCGGCGGATATTACCCAAACCGGATCGTGGCAGACTTTGTGCGATCGATGCGTAACGGATGCGACGCCAAGCTGGCAGGACCCCGCGGTGCCGACTGCGCCGACATGGTATCGTGTCACGCCGTATAATGCGAATCTGCACGCGGGACTGCCGTCTGATCCTATGGAGAGCAAGTAGCGGCGGTTTCAGGCCAGCAAGCAGATGCGAAAAGCCATCGTTCATATCGGGCCCCACAAGACGGGAACGACGTATCTTCAAGGTTGTTTTGCGAAGCGACGAAATGAGCTGCTCAGCAGGGGCATCCTGGCGCCGGTAGAGTGGGAGCATGCGGCCGACAATTCCAGCCACTCCAGGCTCGCGATGGCTCTGCGTACGGAAGATAATTTTTCCGAAATGGAACGCATTGTCCAATCGGCATTCGCGCGGGCCAATACGCTTCTGATTTCATCCGAGGGTCTATCCAACATTGGCCCGGAAGGCGCCCGCCGCCTGTCGTTGCTGCTTGGCGGCTGCTCGGTGACCATAATCTACTATGTCCGCCGCTGGACCGACATCCTGCCCTCGGGCTGGCAGGAACTTGTCCGGCAAGGCCACGGCCAAACCTTTCCTGAGTTTCTTGTGAATCACCTGCGAAATCCCGAAGCTTCGCGCACATTCAATTTTGCGGCTCAGCTGGATGGATTTATCGATGCCTTCGGCGCGGACGCTGTCAGGCTGGTACGTTACAGCGTCCTATGCGATAGGGG
>DATJOH010000317.1:0-4524 GCA_035507235.1 Acetobacteraceae bacterium | reverse complement strand
GATTCTTGCACCGGATCATTTTCGTTTCGTTGTGCTTCGCGACCCGTTTCGCCGTCTCCTCAGTGCCTATCTGGACAAGGTCGTGCGGACATGGCGCAACCAGCACACCTATCTGCGATTTAATCTGCTGCGGGAAACCATCGCGGGCGCGCAACGCCTGGCTGGCCTCGCATATGATCCGCTGCGCTCCATTTCGTTCGAGGAGTTCGTGCATTACCTCGCCGACACGGACGACGCCGCCTGCAACCTGCATTGGCTGCCGCAATACCGGTTCGCCGGCCGTGACCTCGGTATCTATCACCATGTCGGCAAAGTGGAACGGCTGGCGGATACGCACGCCCTGCTGGCGGATCGGTTTGGCTATCGCACGGAGACCTGGCCCGAGGTGCCGCGACCGAGCCCGCGCCGGCACACCGCCCGCTACAGCCCGGACGCGCGGCTCGCCGCGCCGCATCTGGCGCTGCCCCGGGAACTTGACGCGCACGAGGATAGCCTGCCGGAACCGGACCGTTTCTATACGCCGACGCTTCGCCAGATGGTCGCGAAACGGTTCGCCGAGGATGTAGCGTTGTATGACGCCATCGATTCGTTGCCTTAGCGCTGGATTGTTCGACGTTGAACAACCACCTACCGAAGCGTCGGACGTCACAGATAAAAGTCTTTTTGCTTCTTTTTCTTCAGAAAAAGAAGATTCTTCTTTCTTGAAAGAAAGAAGCAAAGAACTTTTGTTATTATTGCTTATATCAAATAATCGTGCACCACTTCGCCGAGGCCGAGGGTCAGATCGGCGAGGATGTGGGTGGCGGATAGGATTTCGCGCACCGGCAGGTCGGCAACCGGCGCCAGGGCGTGGGGATAGAGGGCGAGCGCGCCAGGGCCGGTCCAGGCGCCTTTCAGATCGATATCTTCCAGGTAATAGCGCACCAGTTCGCAGATGCGCGGGCTGCCATCGACGTGCGGAATGACTTTCAGGAGGAAGGTGGGTTCCTTCAAGGCGGCCAGCACGGTGTCGTGCGGCAGGGTGCGGTGCTTGTAGCCCATGGTGCCGACGGCGATGCGGAGTTTGCCGTAATCGAGCGTGCCGACCAGCGTGTCGAGATCGACCTCCAGGCAGGGATTGGCGAGTTTCTTGGGAAATCCCCATAATTCGCGGCCGCCGGCGATCGGCGGGTGGTCGTTCAGATACATGGCGTGGGTGTAGCCGCCGCGCACACCGTTGAAGGTTACCGGAATGACCTGGCCGCTTTCGGTGTAGTCGCCGAAGCCGGTGGAATCCGGCATGCGGATGAATTCGAATTTCACCACGTCGTCGGCGATTTCGAGCGGCGCCGGCACCACTTTTTCCAACGCCGCGCGGTCGGTGCGATAGGTGATGATCATGTATTCGCGGTGGATGAAGCGGTACGGCCCCATCGGGAAGGCCGGATTGTAGGCGGGCATGGCGAAGGATTTGCGGACGGTTGCTTCATCCATGGCGGAAACTCCGGTCAGGTGTGCTGCTTGAGCGACTTGGTTACATCGAAGCTGCGGAACGCCACATCATGGTGTGGCCTTTCCCGCCAGGGCGCGGCGCGGAGTGTCAGGCGCGCATCCTCCAGCCCCTCGGCCCAGCGGCGTTCCATCGTACCGCGGTCGAACTGGTAATCCTTTTGCGAGCCTTGCGGTACTTTCGGGCGGTAGATCAGTTGCGCCACGTCGATAAGCGCGCCGCAGCCCATTTCGCGCAGTTCGTTCGCCACCGGATCATCCTGCAATTCCTGCGGCAGGCGCTCGAGAAAGCGGCGGATATGGCGGCGCATGGTCTGCTGCGTGCCGGCATCGTTGGTGCCGGTGCGGGTGCGGCTGGAATAGCGGATGTCCTTGTCGCGCTCGGCAACCTCATCCAGGTTCGTCGGCTGCGGGCCGCGGGCGGGGAACAGATCCACCTGGAAGATCAGGCTGTGCTGGCGCGGCTTTTCCAGCAGGATATATTGCAGCGGCGTATTCGATACCAGGCCGCCATCCCAGTAATGCCGCCCATCTATTTCGACTGGCGGAAAGCCGGGGGGCAAGGCGCCGCTCGCCATGATATGTTCTGGTGCCAGCTTCATCTGCTTGCTGTCGAAATAGATCATGTTGCCGGTTTCGACATCGACCGCGCCGACCGACAATCGCGTCGGGCTGCTGTTCAGCAGGGAAAAATCCACGAGTTCGCGCAAGGTGGCGTGCAAATCGCTGGTATCGTAATAGCTGAGCGCGTTGGCATCGCCGAACCAGTCGGCCGGTGAACGCGGGCGGAAGAAACCGGGCTGGCCGAACACCAGCGCGTGGGTGGCGCCGATGCGCTGCTCCACGCCCTCCCACCCTGGCAGGCGCAGCGCCGGCAAGCCGACCGGCGAGGCGGTCACCCGCCGCCAGAATTCGCGCAGGCGGGCCACCCGGTGCTCCGGCCGGTTGCCGACGATGAGGCTGGCATTGATGGCGCCGATGGACACGCCGGCCACCCAGTCCGGCTGCACGGCGGCCTCGGCCAGCGCCTCGAACACGCCCGCCTGGTAGCTGCCGAGCGCGCCGCCGCCCTGCAGGACCAGCACATTTCGGATAAGTTCGGGGTCCGGGGCGGGCTTCATGGCCGGCGGACATAAAGGGCCGGGCGACGTAAGGCCAGGGGGCAGAGGCCTCTGGCTTTGCATCCCGGAACACCTGTATGCCCCGCCGGCCATGAAGCCCCACCCTGGTCCCGGCGTTTTCGCACGGCTGACGCCGGAGCAGCGGTTGCTGCTGCGGCAATTCCTGCAATTCGCGGCGATCGGCGCGGCCGGCTTCGTGTGGGATACGGCGATCGTTTATGCGACGGCGCCGTTCATCGGGCCGTACGCGGCGGGGATCGTGAGTTTTTTCATCGTCGGCAGCATCAATTGGGCGGCCAACCGGTTGTGGACGTACCGGCATTTGACCCATGGCGCGATGCACCGGCAATTGGTGCGGTTCCTGATCGCGAACGCCATTGGCTTTGTGTTGAACCGGGGAACTTACGTGGTGCTGATCGCGACGCAGCCTTTGTTTCGATCCTATCTGGTTCTCGCGGTGGCGGCGGGCGCCGGCGCGGGGATGTTCGTGAATTTCTTTCTCTCACGGCGCTTGGTGTTCCGATGAACGCGCAGGTGGCAGCGCTGTCGGCGATGGCGAACGCCTGAGATGCAGAGCGCCGCGGCCATCATTATCGACTGCGCGTGGGTTTCTTGGGCGGTGACGTGGTTCGTGCTGGCGCGCGATGTGAAACAGACGGTGCGGCGCGAGAGCAGGGTTTCGCGGTTGCTGCATCTGGTGCCGCTTTTCGTGGCGGCGCTGCTGTTGTTTGGGCAGTGGCATGTGGGGTGGCTTGGTCACGTCGTGCTGTCGCGCGCGGCTTGGATGGCGCCTGTGGGCGCGGGGCTGGTGCTGGCCGGATTGTTGTTTTCGCTGTGGGCGCGGCTGACGATCGGGCGGAACTGGAGCGGCACGGTGACGGTGAAGCAGGCGCACGCGCTGGTGGATACGGGGCCGTACCGGCTGGCGCGGCATCCGATTTATACCGGTTTGCTGCTTGCATTTCTTGGTACCGCGGTGGCGATCGATGAGGTGCGAGGCTGGCTGGCGTTCGCGCTGGTGGCGGCGGCATTCCTGCGGAAAATGCGGACGGAGGAAGCCTTCATGGTAGAAACATTTGGCTCTGAATATGAAAGCTATCGAACCCGTGTAAAATCCCTAGTCCCGTTCGTGTGGTAAACAGACAAAAGTTCTTTGCTTCTTTCTTTCAAGAAAGAAGATTCTTCCTTCTTATCTTATACAGCATGCGCGTCCCGATGACGCGCACGCCGCCAACGACCAGCAGCACCGCTGCCAGATGGGCGAGCAGATCCGTGTAGGTGGCATCGAACGGATGCACCATCGTCAGGATCACCGCCGCGGCGCCCGCGCTGGCAAGGCCGGCGAGGCTGGCGGTGAGTGCCGGGCGGAGTGGGCAGGCGCGCATGATTTGCCACATCAGCAGGGCGCTGAGCGGCGCGGAAATCAAAACGATAACGTAGATGCACAGCATCGGGTGCATGGGCGATTCGGGGTGGGTCCAGGCCGCGGCCTCGGTGCGCAGGCAGCCGGCGGTGCCGGCGGCGAGCCAGGCGGCGAGCGGCGGCAGCGGCAGCAGGGCCCAGGCGGCCGAGCGGCCCGGCACACTGGTGAGGAAGGCCGCGAGGGCGGCGAGCACGCCAGTGAGCAGGGCGGCGATGAAGGACAGGCCCATGTCGGGTGTCTGCATCAGCCGGTGGCTAAGGGTGCCGAAATCGGTGAAGAGGGCGAACAGGCCGAACAGCCAGAGCACGGCGCAGAACCAGAGCGCCGTGCGGCGCCACGGGCTTGGCAGGCGTGTGACCGGCTTGAGGTCGCCGGCGAGTTTTTCGATCAGCAGGTCGGTGGGGGCCTCAGGCATCGCCGCCCTCCAGCAGGCGATGGCGCAGGGCCTGGATGGCGCGATGGAGATTCACCTTCAGCGCGACCTTGCTGCGG
>DATJOH010000316.1:0-5291 GCA_035507235.1 Acetobacteraceae bacterium | reverse complement strand
ATCATTCCGGCGCCACAAAGACAGCAAAAGTTTTTTGGTTCGTTTTTCAAAAAAGAACACTGCTTCCTTCTGTTTGCCAAATAACGCTTTACGCGCCCGTTTTACTCCCGGTCGGCGCGCTCATGGTGAAAGGCAGTTCCGGCGAACTGACGGTCGAAAAACGCCCGTTTTCGTGTATGAGCGTCACCCGGCCGAGTGCCGGCGAAACGACGACGCCTTTTACGGTGTCGATCCATTTATGCAATTGGGCCTGGGCGATTTCCAGCGCCGAGCCGCCGGTGGCGGCATTGCCGGCGGCTTCAAGCTCCGCCTCCAGGTCCAGGACGTGGTCCGCGGCTGCCTGGATTTTCTCCGCCTGCTCACTTTCCATGGTCACTCCTTGGGGGACCCCGACGCTGCGGTGTTACGCCGCGTCGAGCCGCCTCACCTCAGCCGCAAGACCTAGAACGGCAAATTATAGAGCTCCGCCGCATTGCGTTCGAGCACACGCTTGCGGACGTCGTAATCATAGCCGCCGAGCGTTTCCATGATGTGTTCCTGCACCCCGGGGTAAAGCGATGTCGGGTGCGGGAAATCGGTTTCGAACAGCACCTTGTTTACGCCGATCGTTTCGAGCAGCAGCTTCGGCCCGACGGTTTCGAACCAGTAGGTGACCCAGAACTGGTCGCGGAAATAGTCCCATGGCCGGCGCTTCAGCATTTTCGATTTGCTCGGCAGCATTTCGTCGAACTGGTGCTCCAGCGCCTCGATGGCGAACGGCACCCAGCCCATGCCGCTTTCGATCAGGCCGAGTTTTAATTTGGGAAACTGATCCAACCGGCCGCTGACCATCCAGTTGCCGAGGGTGGCGGCGTTGCAGATGGAGAACATTGTCGCGACCACGGACAGCGTCTGCTCGAAGGAGAAGCCTTTCCAGACCAGGTCGTTGGGATTGACCGCGGCGTTCAGGTGGAAATTGATCGGGGCACCGCGGTCGGCGCACATTTCCAGGAGTGGTGTCCAGTAATCATCCATGAAGGAGGGGATGCCGAGCCGCTCCGGCGTGTCGGGGAGGACGAAGCCCTTGAGATCCATGTCGAGGCAGCGCTTCGCCTCGGCCTCCATCGCCGCCTTGTCCCAGATCGGCAGGTGGCCGAGGGTGAACAGGCGCTGGCCGGATTCCTTCTGCCGCTCCACGCTGGCGTCGTTGTAGATTTTGATGATCGAAATCGCGAGGTCGTTGTCGTGCAGGGCCATCAGTGAGCCGGCCTGCGTGACCCCCGAGTTCTGGTACAGGATCTGGGCGTAGACGCCCATTTCATCCATGGCCTCGAGGCGGGCCATGGTGTCGTGCGCGCCCTTGTGGCCTTCCTCGAAGGTGGGGAAGGCGAGGCGGCCGAGCAGCTTGTTCTTGTCGGCGCGGATCACGTTGCCGCCCATGGAGCCCCAGTCGCGATCGCCGACAAACCAACGATCGACGCCGTTGACACGGCGGACATGGGGCACCTTGTCCTTGTATTTGGCCGGGGCGCGCGAGGTGAATAGATCCGGTGGCTCTGTGATGTGGGTGTCGCAATCGACGATCTTGATGCCCTTGAGGGCGGGATCGAGGCCGCGCGTGAAGGCCGACGGGTCGACCTCCCGCATGACACCGCCGGTGGTGTAGCCCTCGTCGGACCAGTATTTGCGTGCGGAACTTGCGAGTTCCTTGGTGTCAGCGTCTGCCATGGCTACCTCCTGGCGTTCCAGGGCGAATCTCGCAGGGTCGGCGGCCGACTTCAATCGCGCGGCCGCAAAATCGCCGGGCCGGATAAAGCCGGGCATGTTGGGGCGGCGGGGCGGGCGGCTCCGATCCTGGCCGCTTCGCCTTGCCTGGTGGTAGAAATGCCGGGAAGCGGCCGGGGTTGCCGGTAGACTGGATATAGTGGGCGGGGAAATTTGATGTCGCACCAGCAACTTGCGCGACCCTGCCCGTGCGGCAGCGGCCTGAGCCGGGCGCGGTGCTGCGAGCTGAACCTGGCAACGCTCGGCGCCCCGGAAGCCAACCGCCACCTGGTGCCGCTGGAGGAACAGGCGACTTCGGCGCATCGCGCCGGGGATACGGAGGGCGCGGAGCGGCTGGCGCTGGACGTGCTGGAACTGGCGCCCGGGCGGGTCGGCGCGCTGGCGGTGCTGTACGAAATTCGCAAGACGCAGCAGAACCGGCCGGCCGCCGAGGCGCTGATACGGCGGATTGTTACGCTTTCCCCGAACAATTTCTGGGCGACCAACGAAATCACGTTGCTGCTGCTGGGCAAGGGCGATATCGCCGAAGCGGAACTGCATGCCCGTAACGCCATCCGTATCGCGCCCGAAAATGCCCAGTCGCATTATCTGATGGGCATGGTAATGACGGAGGCGTACCGGCCGGCGATCGGCGAGTATCATTACGAAAAAGCGGTCGAATTGTCTGGCCAGCGCGATCCGGTGCTGCTGAGCAACCATGCGTTGTGCCTGAAGAACCAGGGCAAGATGCAGGCGGCGCGGGCGCTGTACCAGGAGTCGCTGGCTTCGATACCGGATAATCTGCACACGCTGCTGGGCTTTGCGCGGCTGGAGGAAGCGGACCGCAACCTGGATGCCGCGTTGGCGCTGCTGGATCGGGCGGAGGCGGTGCAACCCGGCAATCCCAGCGTGAAGCTGCTGCGCGCCGTGGTGTTGGGCCGCAAACGCGATGCGCCGGCGGCGGTGGCGTTGCTGGAGGGCATGGCGGGCGAGGGCGGCGCGCTGGGCGCCGGTGAGCTGCTGGAAAAGGGCCGGCTGCTCGATCAAATGGGCCGTTACGACGAGGCGTTCGCCGCCTTCGACGAGGGGAAGAAGCGGCTGCGGGAAGTTTCCGGCCATGCGTATCTGGACGCGTATGCGGCGCAGAACGCTGTACGGCTCAGGAACTTCTTCGTTGCCAAGCGGTTGCTTCTGCTGCCGCGTGCCGCGACGCGCACCGATGTGGCGCAGCCGCTGTTCGTGGTGGGATTCCCGCGCTCCGGCACCACGTTGCTGGAGCAGACGCTGACCGCGCATCCGCGCATCGCCGCCGGCGACGAACTGCCGTTCATTGCGGAACTGACGAGCCTGATGCCGCGCATGCTGGACTCGCCGCTGGCCTATCCGGAGGCGTTGGCGGAGCTGTGGATGGGCGATCGCCGCGACGAGCTGGATAATCTGCGCGATCATTATTTGCGCAAGGTTTCGCAACTCGGCATCGTGCCGGCCGGGGCGGCGTGGTTCACCGACAAGATGCCGCTGAATGAGGTGAATCTCGGCCTGATCGCGCTGCTGTTTCCGCAATCGCCGATCCTGCACCTGACGCGGCATCCGCTGGATGTTGTGGTTTCCGTCTTTTCCAACCTGCTGACGCACGGGCATTATTGCGCCTATGCGCTGGAAAGTATCGCGCAGCATTATGTGCTGGTGATGGATCTGGTGGAGCATTACCAGCGCGAAGTGAATATGCGTTACCTGCGCGTGCGTTACGAGGACATCGTGGACGATCAGGAAGCGAGTATTCGCCGGGTGCTGGCGTTTGTCGGCGAGGCGTTCGACCCTTCGTGCCTGGAGTTTCACGAAAACCGGCGCTACGCGCGGACGGCCAGCTACGCACAAGTGTCGGAGAAATTATATGACCGGTCGCGCTATCGGTACCGGCACTATCTGCCGCATCTGGCGCCTGTCATACCGATATTGGAACAGACGATCGAGCGGCTTGGGTACCGTGTTTAGGGCAGAGCAGGAAGAATCTTCTTTTTCTGAAGAAAAAGAAGCAAAAAGACTTTTATCTGTTGGAGTCTGCGTTTCGGCGGGGCTGCGCCTTCACTACGAATAAGTACGAGCTTTGTTTTTTCACAAAAGATGGCCTTAGAAGTGATGCGTGTCGTCACGCACTGGTATTCATATGCAGTATGTTCTGAACTTGTTGGCTAATGAGAAAAATGATAGTTTCCCGAGGTGGGGGTCCGGTGAGCCAGCCGATGCTGCCTTTGGAGGATTACGTCATGATGCTTCGACATCCATTTTGCGCGGCCGCTGTGTCGACGGTTGGCCTGATGATTGGTCACGCTGCCCTGGCAGACCATACGCTGACCGTGAATGCGCAGGACAATATTTATGGTGCCGGGCAGAAGACCGCCCCCGGCGGCGGCAACGTGCCCACGGCAATCCTTAAGCTCTCGGGCAACCCGGCGTGCGTTGAGGTCACCAAAGTCAGGGGGTCGCTGGCCTGCATCAAAAACGCCGGCTGTATAACGATGAACGACACGGACGGTCAGTACTACAATAATGCCGACGGCGCTGGCCCGGGCGCGCCATCCACCTCGTCTAATACCGGTACGGCTAAAATTTCGGGGATCACTGCGCCGCTGGCAGGCTACCTGGTTGGCCTGTTCACCAAGGCGCATGGTCCGTCGGGCGCCGCGCCGCCGGCGCTCGATTTCACACAGATCGGCACCCATTTCTTGACCCTCTCGCCAGTGCTAGACCAGACGTTCTTTGTCGGGAATGGCCACGCCGGCGGCGGCAATCCGGCCGTGCAGCAATTCAATGTTCCCGCGGGTGCGCGGCGCCTGTTCTTCGGCATTAGCGACGCATGCAACTTCCATGGTGTGCCGGGCTGCTATTATGACAATGCCGGCGCCTTTACGGTGATGGCAAGAGTGAAGGCCGGCGCCTGCCCCGGCGGCTAGAAGCCGGCAGCCGCCGCAACGAAAAACCGCAGAGGCTCTTTGCTTTTTTCTTTCGCGGCAACTGCCGAGGTTAGGGCAGCCATTGAAAAGAAAGGAAGGCAAGCAATTCTTTTTTTAAAAAAAGAACCAAAAAACTTTTTTCTGTTGCGGGTGACACCCAATTCCATCCATTTGGACTCGGTGTTGGACGCCATAGATAAAAGTCTTTTGCTTCTTTTCTTCAGAAAAGAAGTCTTCCTTTCTTCACCCTCCCACACCCAGCCGCGGCGCAAGCATCCTCCGCGCCGCACTTGGCAGCATCAGCCAGACGCCGGTTGCCGCCGCGCGTCGATCGGTGAGCAACAAGCTCGGGCGCAGACGCATTGCGCGCAGCAGCAGGTGGGCTCCCGCCGCATGGGACCCCGTGCTCGCGGCTTTCCAGGCAGCGATGCGGTAATGTTCGGCGTGGCCGGCGGCGAAGATTTCGGCGGGAACGGCAGGCATGGCGGCGCGCAGGTAATGCATGGCGGCGTCCGCCTGGCGCACGAATTTCCGGTGGTCGTAGGATAGGCTGGTGAGGCGCATGCGATATTGCGTCAGCACTTGCGGAATTGC
>DATJOH010000315.1:0-2944 GCA_035507235.1 Acetobacteraceae bacterium | reverse complement strand
GATCGGTTCGTGCTCATGCTGGGGAACACGATCCTGGGCGGCGGCTTCTTCTCCCGGCTTTATCGCGACATGCGCATCAAATCCGGCTACGTGTATACGGTGGAAAGCGAACTGAACTGGAGCCGCACACGCAGCGACTATAGTGCCGGGTTTGGCGCGGACGCGCAGAATGTCGGCAAGGCGCGTGATCTGCTCGTGGGCGATATCAAATCCATGCAGACGGCGCCGGTTACCGATAGTGAACTGACTCGCGCGAAAGCCATGCTGCTGCGCCGGCTGCCGATGCAGCGGGCGAGCATCGCCGCCATCGCCGGCCTCGATCTGCGCCTTGAGGAACTCGGCCTGCCGCTCGATACGCCGCAAATCGGCGCCAAGCGGATATTTGTTGCGACGGCGCCGGAAATCCAGAGTGCTTTCCAGGCCTATTTGCGGCCGGATGCGCTGGCGCAGGTGGTGAAGGGGCCGCCTGTGGTGAGGTGAAAGGAAGGCTTCCTTTTTTGAAAAAAAGAAGCAAAAAACCTTTTGATTATAGTGAGCCTGGCGGCGCTTAAGTGGGCGCTGGTGTATATGGGTTTGATTGGGGGGCCTGATGTTCTCACCGCTTCGATGTGGGCTGGCGGCAACAGCCTTTGCACTGCTGGCAGGCGCCGCCCGGGCGGAGACGCATACGCTCCTGACGCCTGTCCTGCCGGATAGCGTCGCTGCCCACGCGGCTTTCGCGGTGGGCAAGCCTGATCCGCGGCAGGTTCTGCATCTTTCAATTGCCTTGCCGATGCGCAACCAGGCCGACATGGATCGGTTGCTGCGCGACATCTATGACCCGGCGAGCCCCGCCTATCGCCGCTATCTCAGCGTTGCGGCTTTCACCGCGCGGTTCGGGCCCACCGCGGCGGATTACGAGGCGGCCGCGGCTTACTTTGCCGCAGCGGGCTTTACCGTGACCGGGCGCAGCGCCAACCGGTTCATCCTGGACGTTACGGCGGATATCGCGACCATCGAACGCGCCTTTCATGTCGCGATGGTTCTCTATCGGCACCCTTCGGAGAACCGTGCCTTCTTCGCGCCGGACCGCGAACCGACGCTGGATCTCGGCGTGCCGGTGCTTTCCGTCAGCGGCCTCGATGACTTCACTCTGCCGACGCCCCGCGCGCTGCGCGCGGCACGATCGGATGTGCCCCGCACCGGGTCCGGTCCGCATGGCTATTTTCTCGGCAGCGACATACGCGCCGCCTATTACCCGGCGCCGAAGGATCGGCCCGCGCTTACCGGCGCCGGCCAGTCGGTGGGGCTGTTTGAGCTTGGCGCCTATAATCCGGTGGATATTACCACGTATTTTGACCGTTTCGGGCCGCCATTGACCACAAAGGTGGTGCCGATTTCGACGGACGGCACGCCGGCCACGTGCAGCGGTAAATGTCGCGATGGCGAACAGGCGCTGGATATCGAATATGCCATCGCCATGGCGCCAGGGCTCGCGCGTGTGCGGGTATATGTCGGTTCGACGCCGGAAAGCGTGTTGAACCGCATGGCCAGCGATAATAGCAGCGCGCAGCTCAGCACATCCTGGGGCTGGCACAGGGATTTCGCCGTGGATGATCCCATTTTCAAGGAAATGGCGATGCAGGGGCAAACCAACCTGACCGCCAGCGGCGACTATTCCAGCCTGAAGGAAAGCGGGCCCTGGCCGGAGGAAGATGCCAATATCATCGCGGTTGGCGGCACCGATCTCGTGGCCGCGTCTCCCGGCGGACCGCGCAAGGATGAAACCGGCTGGCGTTACAGCGCCGGCGGCCCGTCGCTGAAGAAATCGATCAAGATCGAGCCCTATCAGCTTCCGTTCATCAACGCGGCGAATGGCGGCTCGACAAAATTGCGCAACGTGCCGGACATCGCCGGCGATGCGAATTTCAACAATTACGAGTGCTATAACCTGAAATGCGCCGGCGGCTGGGGCGGCACCAGTTTCGCCTCGCCGATCTGGGCCGGCTTCATGGCGCTGGCCAACGAACAGGCCGCGCAGCGTGGTGACGGGCGCATCGGATTTCTCAATCCGATCCTCTATCCGCTGGCCGGTGGCGACCGGTATCACAAGATACTGCACGACGAGATACACCACAGGAGCGGCCTCTATGCCGCCGTTCCCGGCTACGACCTCGTCACAGGTCTTGGCAGTCCGAAGGGCCAGGAACTCATCGACGCGCTGGCACCGTAGCGCAGAATAGGTTGAGGTCGCAGTAAGGAAGATTCTTCTTTTTCTGAATAAAAAGAAGCAAAAAGACTTTTTTCTGTTGGCCTTTGGCCGCGGGCTACTGCGTGGTCAGGCGGCGAACGAACAAAAGTTTTTTGCTTCTTTTTTTCAAAAAAGAAGACTTCCTTCCTGGCTTATCGACGTCTCCGGTTGGCAGTTGCCTGGGACAGGGGCGCCGGGTTGAGTTTCGGCCGGTCGGCGCTCATGCTCCCGGCCGGGATTTGGGATCGATCCGCGGAAAATGGGCGGATTTAGCGGTCCCATGGCTGAGGGGGAGATGGTTCGATGGCTACGCCGCTGGAGAATGTGGTCGCCAAGTTGCCGGGGGACAATGATACGGGGACCTGGCGGGGCATTCCGTTGTCCTGCCACGTGGCGAGCCTGATCTGGATGCATCACGCGGAGTTCGGCAGCCTGCCCAACGGCATTGGTGACATTCCGGCGCTGGTGCGGGCGAACGCCATTCTGAAGACGGTGAAGGATAGCGGCAAGAAGGTGACGGCGGCGTGGGGCCAGGTGGTGGAGTTCGAGCCCGGCAGCGTGGTGGTTTTTTACGACAAGGCGGGCAATGCCGGGCATTCCTGCGTGATGGAATCCTCGACGATGATTTTCGGCTATAACCAGGCGAACTGGTTCAATTCGGACGGCGTGATGAATTGTTTCAGCACGCATCTTACCAGCGACCTCAACTGGATC
>DATJOH010000314.1:0-8439 GCA_035507235.1 Acetobacteraceae bacterium | reverse complement strand
CGCAGGCCCCATTTGCTGGCGCTGTAACTGGCTTCGCCCGGCAGCGGCACATGGCCGGCAATGCTCGCCACATTCACCACCGCGCCACGTGCCGCTAACAGGTGGGGCAGCGAAAAATGCGTCAGCAGCATCGGCGCTTTCAGGTTGGTATCGATCACCTGCTCCACGCCCTCGGCGGGGATGTCGGCAAAATTGCCGCGCACGTTGGTGCCGGCGTTATTGACCAGGATATCGATGCGGCCGTGCCGTTCGACAGTGGCCGCGACGATGCGCTCCAGGTCAGCGCGACGGGATACGTCGGTCGGGACCGCCAGGCCGCCGATGCTGTCGGCGACACGGCGGAGCGGCGCCTCGGTGCGGGCGGCCAGCACCAGGGCCGCGCCTTCGGCGGCCAGCAGGCGCGCGGTTGCCTCGCCGACGCCGCTTGAAGCGCCGGTAACAATGGCGACCTTGCCGGTCAGGCGGGTTTGGCGATCGTTCATGGCGTTATCCCCCGCGCGGCGCCGCGATGACCGAAGCAGCCAGCCACGCGACATCGACCATACCATTGGAAAGGGGTGGTCCGGCCAGCGCGCGTGCCGGCGCGGTCGGTTCACCGAGGTCGGTGACCACCGACCTGGCGGCGGAAAAGGGGCCGGCGCCGCCGTAGATACTGGTAGTGACAAGGCAGGCGAGGCCGGCACCGGCGGCGCTGCGCACGCCATTGACCGTATCCTCCAGCGCGATGCAGGACTCCGCGGGCAGCCCCAGTTGGCGCAGCGCCAGCAAATAGATGTCCGGGGCGGGCTTCTTGGCCGCCACTTCGTCGCCGGCGGCAATAACATCGAAGGCGGGCAGCGGCGGCACGGCCTGCAGCAGCGCCTCCACATTCGGGCGGCTGGTGGTGGTGGCGATGGCCGTGCGCAGGCCGGCCTGCTTCGCCTCCAGGATCAGGCGGCGGATGCCAGGCCGCAGCGAAATGCCGCCCGCGGCGACGCGTCGCGCGTAGCGGACGGTCTTGTCGGCATGAAGGGCCGCGATGTCGGCCACACCGAGGGGCGCTGACAGGCCGGCGCGCTGCTGGAAGTGCGCGATGCGCTCCTTGCCGCCGGTGACGGAAAGCAACTCCCCATAGAGTGCCTGATCCCAGTGCCAATCGAGGCCGGCGGCACCGAAAGCCTCGTTGAAGGCTTCGCGGTGGAGTTCCTCGGTCTCCGCCAAGGTGCCGTCAACGTCGAAGATGAGAGCGGAAAGCGGATAAGTTTGCATCGAGACCCGTCGTTAGGGGTTGGGCAGGGCCCTCCCTAGCCGCCACCCGCGGCCCGCGCCAGGGTGCGCGGCTTATGACGTGCGGACGAAGGAAGGAAGTATTTCTTTTTTGAAAAAAAGAAACAAAAAACTTTTGACTCTGGCTCGCAGCGGAGGGGCCGAATGGGTGGAATCGGTGCCGCCCGCAACAGAAAAAAGTTTTTTGGTTCTTTTTTTCAAAAAAGAACTTCTTGACTTCCTTATGACGGTGAGGCCTCGCAACGGGGCTGACATTACCCTGTTTTTTACGTTGCTTTAACCCGATTCCGGCATGTTTCGGCTGCCTGCAAAATCGCGCGGGTGCAACTGGGCCATTTGGCCGGAAGGCGGACAGCATGTCCAATCTGGTTCTGGAATTGCGGCAAGGCGATATGATGGTGGTGAACGGCGCCGCCATACGTTTCCGCAACCGCACGCGCATCGAGCTCACCGCGCAGGCGCGTTTCCTGTTCGGCCGACAGATCATGCCACCGCAGGAAGCCGATACGCCGGCGCGGCGTATTTATTACGCCTTGCAGACGGCCTATATCGGCGAGGATTCGGAACGGCTTGCCGGGCTGGATGAGGCGAGACTGCGGGTGGCGGAATTCCAGCAGGCGACCACGTCCGAAATGGCACGCGCGTTGTTGCGGCAAGCCATCGCCTATGCGGAGTCGGGCCGCTGCTACCAGGCGTTACGGCTTGCCAAACGCGTTGTGCAGCATGAGGACGCCATCCTGAACCGCCCACGCAAAGCGATCCCGCGCATGCACGCGGAGGTGTGCGCTGAGCCTGTTGGCGCCTGAAACGAGTTCCAGGCGCGCATCGTCACTGAACACCGGTTCCCTTTGTGCGTCTTTCAGAAAAAGAACTTTCCCTATGCGAACAGCGACAGAATATTGCTGTTGGCGCTGCTGGTGCCGATTAGCGAGCTAGTAGTACCGCTACTGCTTTCCAGAATGCTGAGCATGCCGTTGGCCGCGTTCTGGCCAGTGTTGGGCGAAAACAGCGAAAGCAGGCTGCCGGCCGCAGGCGCCTGCGGGGTGAGCGGCGTGTCGAGCTGTTTCTGCGCGACGTATAGTTCGGCGAGGCGCTGGACATAGCTTGGCTTCTGCAAATCGGCGAGATTGAGCTTCTGCTTCAGCAGCGTGGTTTGTTGGGTGAAACTCAGATTGTCATAGGCAGTGAGGGGCAGACCGATACCGACCACAGCGACGGCGAGCAGGCTTGGATCCGATTGCAGTTGCGTGACGCTCGTGATCGAGCCCGCCATGCGCGTGAAGTAAAGCGCGTTCTGCAAGCCGGGCGTCTGGGTTTCGGCATTCGCCTCGAACTGGTTGTTCTTGTAGGCTGTGATGATGGACTTGATACCGGCCGGCGAACTGAAGGGCGGTGGGTTCCAGTTGGACATGGCATTAGCGAAGCTGAGATATTGCGCATTCGCCATGCGCTGGGCGGTGGAGTTCTTGGCGCTGGGATCTTGCGTCATAAGCTGCCGCAGCAGGGCGGTATCGTTAATGCTGCCGGAAAGGCGAAAGGCGCCGAGTACGACACTCAGGGCCTTGTAGTTGCCGAGCAACTGGTTCGGCGACGTGATGCTGGCGGCGTTTGCCTGAAAATAGTTGATAAGCTGGGTTTCCTGCGGGTTCGCCTGGGCGTCCGCGTTGGCATATTTTGCTTCGTTGGCGCTGTAGCTGAGATAGGCCTGTAGCGGCGGCAGTCCGGACGTTCCGCTCATCGGCGGTGCTCCCTTATGAGGTCGGGCCCGGATGCTTCGTAAGGCGCGATATGGGTTTGTCGCATCGGGCTCAGCTTTCGCATGCCATGATATTAGTGCGACGCGCTAAACGCTTCCTTAAAGCTTTGCCGGCTACGTTCCGCCTGTCGAAAACCTGAGTCGGGAGAAAAACCCCCATGTCGCTTTTTTCTGTTAACACCAACGTCGGCGCCCTCGCCGCGCTGCAATCGCTCGATGCGACGCAGCAAGCGATGAACAGTGCGCAGAATGAAATGTCCACCGGCCTGAAGGTCGGCAGTGCCGCGGACAATCCGGCGATCTATTCGATCGCGAATTCGATCAACGCGAATATCGCGGGGCTTTCCGCGGTTTCGGACTCACTGAATTACGGCGCGCAGGTGGTTTCGACCGCCAGCAGCGCCGTCAGCAACGTTAACACCGTGCTGCAGAGCCTGCAGCAGACGGTCACCTCGTCCAATCAGTCGGGCATCAACCTGACCACGTTGCAGAACCAGGTGAGCGCGGAGTTGACCAGCATCAACCAGTTCGCATCCGATGCCACCTTCAACGGCATCAACCTGCTGGCCGGCAACGGTGCCAGCGGTGTTACCAGCAACACGCTGAATGTGGTGCAGAGCGTGGATGGCAGCGTCTATACCGTCGGCAACCAGATCAACCCCAATGGCGGGAGCACGAATACCAATCTGACGGACGCGCTCGGCCTTAGCGGCCTGAACGTGGATACGGGATCGGGCAATGCCTCCGTCGGCGCGAATATTTCGTTCGGCACCGGCACGACCGTCGGCAGCACCGCGACACCTGGCACGTTCGTGCAGGCCACGGGCACAAATGCCGCGATCCAGCTCACGCTCGGCACTGGGGCGGACGGCAATCCGCAGACCATCACGTTCGAGTTTGTCGATGACAGCAATCCGCAGCAATTGCAGACGAATCCCACCGCCGACAACCAGACCGTGGCGGTGAATTTCGACAGCACCAAGGACAGCACCAATCAGATCGTGGCCCAGCTCTCCTCGGCGCTGAACGCGAATGGGTTCGGTGTGGTGCAGCAGCCGGACGGTTCTCTCAACATCGTCGGGCGTGGACTGACCGATGCTAGTTACGGCACCGCCACCGGCGGGACCTTCACGTCCGGCAGCGATGCCGTCACGAACGGTGTCATCAGCTCGACCAATGCCGGCACCGCCTCCAACGGCGTTACTGTCGGCGAACTGAACACCAACCAGACCGCGGTGACAGCGGTGCAGTCGGCCGTAACGAAGTTGAACACGATTTCGGCCAGTCTCGGTGCCGCCTCGCAGCAGATCACCGGCATCCAGAACTTCACCACCGCCCTCAGCTCGGCGTTGACCGCCGGCGTGGGCGCGCTGACGGACGCCGATCTCGCCGCCGAAAGCGCACAGCTCAGCTCGCTGCAAACGAAACAGCAGTTGGCGACGCAGTCGCTGACGATCGCCAACCAGCAGCCGCAATCGCTGCTGTCCTTGTTCAAGAACCTCTAACATGAGTAGCGGCCGGCGCATCGCGCCGGCCGTATTCTCTCCGGTAACAGGAGGAAGCCATTAACAAAGGTGCCGCAAGATACCGAGTGGCAAGCGAAGCAAGCCTTTCCGCTCGCGAAACCGAGCAGGCGGCGTTCGCCAGCATCATTCGCAGTCTGGAAGATGCGGATACGCATCAGAAACGCGTGCGCTCGCTGGGCCGCAATCACGACCTCTGGTCCACCCTGCTCAAGGATCTGGCGCTGCAAGGCAACCAGTTGCCCACTCCCCTCAAGGACGAGCTCATCGGGCTTGGTGCCTGGTCCATGCGTTACAGCACACTGGCGCTGCTGAAGGATCTACCGCTGCAGCCGCTGATAGACGTCAACCGTAACATCGCTGACGGACTGGCAATGCAGGCGCCAAGCAGCGCCGCGCAAGAAATGGCGGCGTCAACCGTCTAGGGCGCGAAGGAAGCAAGCAGTTCTTTTTTGAAAAAAAGAACCAAAAACCTTTCTTCTGTCGCTGCCAGCGGCGTGGTTAAACAACGAGCTTCGGCGGTGCCCATAACAGGCAAAAGTTTTTTGGTTCTTTTTTTCAAAAAAGAACATTCTTCACTTTTGTCTAATTCAACCCGGCTGCTCATTTTTCGCAGCGTTGCCAGTGGCACCCGGCGGCGTCGCGTCGCCCTGCCGATAGGCTTGCAATTGGCGCTGCGAGGGAATGCTCTGCGTCACATTGCCCTCTGAATCGAAGAATTGCAGCACCACCAGATTGAGCGCGGGATCCAGGTGCAAACCGGGATTAACCGGCGGCGGCCCTCCGATCGTCGTGCTCCCTGCTGCGTTTCCACCCGTGTTTTCCGCTTCGGCCGTAAACGCGTTGCCACGAGTCAGTGGCAAAGGCTGCGCCGCGGAAACCGGTCCGATCGCAAAATCGCCAGGCACAGGATGGCTCCCGGAATAATGGCCACACCAATATAGGGAGGCCATATCTCATTATGCGTGCGAGGGCTTAACGTTCCGTAAAAGCACGCGATGCTTACGGCCAGCGTACCTCCGGTGGCAGGCTCATCAGAATGGCTTCCACGTTGCCGCCGGTCTTCAGCCCGAACAGCGTGCCGCGGTCGTGCAGCAAATTGAACTCCACATAGCGGCCGCGGCGCACCAACTGGTGGTCCCGCTCCGCGGCCGTCCAGGGCTCCGCCATGCGGCGGCGGACAATGGCGGGGTAACTCGCCAAAAAGGCCCGGCCGACATCCTGGGTGAAGGCGAAATCGGCCGCCGCGTCGCCGGAGAACAGGCGATCGTAGAAGATGCCGCCGAGCCCGCGCGGCTCGCCGCGGTGGGGCAGGTAGAAGTAGCGGTCGCACCATTCCTTGAAGCGCGGATAGTACTCCGGATCGTGCCGGTCGCAGGCGGCGCGGAAGGCGGCGTGGAAATCGGCGGCGTCTTCCAGCGACTCCGGCGCGTCTAGGCGCATGGGCGTGATATCGCCGCCGCCGCCAAACCAGCCTTGGGTCGTCACCAGCATGCGGGTGTTCATGTGCACCGCCGGCACGCGCGGGCTGCACATATGCGCCACCAGGCTGATGCCGCTGGCCCAGAAGCGCGGGTCTTCCGCCGCGCCGGGGATCTGCGACCGGAACTCCGGCGAGAACGAGCCATGCACGCTGGAGATGTTGACCCCCACCTTTTCGAACACACGCCCCTTCATCAGGCTGATCACCCCGCCGCCGCCCTCGCTGCCGTCGGCGGTGGGGCGCGACCACGGGGTACGGACGAAACGGCCGGCCGGCTCGGCGCCTGCGCGCGCGTCTTCGATCGCCTCGAACGCGGCGCAGATCTGGTCGCGGAGGCTCGCAAACCACGCTTCGGCGGCCGGTTTCAGGGCTTCATGGGGGGCTGGTGACACGGGATTTCCGTAACAGGATCAGATGTTTGGACCGAATCAGGTGGTGCAGGCGGGGCGCACCGGCGAAATTCGTGCCGCAGCGCACCTTAGGGCGGATTGCCGTGACCGCAATCGCCGCCTAATAGCGTGCGCACGCCGCTTGGGACCCGCCCGAGCCGCATCGGTGCGTGACGAGGACCTCTCCCATGGCAGGGCTTTACCAGAGCGACTTCAAGAACCCGGTGATTCGCTGGTTCGACGCGCGGTTGCCGCTGCTAAGCCTGATGCAGAAGGAATACGGCCAGTTCCCGACGCCGAAGAACTTCAACTATTTCTGGAATTTCGGCGCGCTGGCGACGATCAACCTGCTGATCATGATCGCCACCGGAATTTTCCTGGCGATGAACTACAACCCGAGCGCCGCCGGCGCGTTCGACAGCGTGCAGCGCATCATGCGCGACGTGAATTACGGCTGGCTGCTGCGGCTGGTGCACATGAACGGCGCCAGCATGTTCTTCATCGTCATCTACGTGCATATTTTCCGCGGCATGTTTTACGGCAGCTACAAGGCGCCGCGCGAGCTGCTGTGGATGACCGGCGTCGCGCTGATGCTGCTGCTGATGGCCACCGCCTTCATGGGCTACGTGCTGCCCTGGGGCCAGATGAGCTACTGGGGCGCCACCGTCATCACCAATCTGTTCTCCGCCATACCCGGCGTAGGCAACTGGATCGTGACGCTGCTGTGGGGCGGATTCTCGGTTGATAACGCCACGCTGAACCGATTCTTCTCGCTGCATTATCTGCTGCCATTCGTGATTTTCGGCGTGGTGTTTCTGCATGTGGTGGCGCTGCACATCACCGGCAGCAACAACCCGCTCGGCATCGACGTGAAGACCGAGCAGGACACGGTGCCGTTCCATCCGTACTACACGCTGAAGGACAGCGTGGGCATGTGCGTCTTCCTGCTGGTGTTCGCCATCCTGGTGTTCTTCATTCCGTACCTGTTCGGCGAGGTGGACAACAACATCCCGGCCAATCCGCTGCAGACGCCGAACGAGATCGTGCCCGAATGGTATTTCCTGCCGTATTACGCCATCCTGCGCTCGATACCGGACAAGCTGGCCGGCGTGTGCTGCATGTTCGGCAGCATCCTCGTCTGGTTCGTGCTGCCCTGGCTCGATACCAGCCCGGTGCGCAGCGCGAAATTCCGGCCGATCTATCGCTGGATGATGGTGGTGCTGGTATTCGACATGTTCCTGCTCGGCTATGTCGGCGCGCATAAGCCGGAAGGTATCTACATCCTGGAAGGCCGCATCGGCACGCTGCTCTATTTCCTGCATTTCCTGTCGCTGCCATTCGTCGGCTTCTTCGAAAAGCCTTTGCCGCTGCCGGAGAGCATCAGCCGTCCCGTGCTGCCGCCGCGGTCCGGCGGAGGCGGAGGCGCCATGCCGGCCGGCGCTGCCGCGAAGCCGATGGAGAAGGCATAATGAAAAGCTTTGCCCTCGCCGGCTTCGCCCTCGCGATCGGCGCCACGCTCGCGGTCAGCGCGGCCCACGCCCAGGACGAGACCCTGCCGCACCAAAAATGGTCGTTCAGCGGCCCGTTCGGCACCTTCGATCGCGCCTCGGCGCAGCGCGGCTTCCAGGTCTATAACGAGGTCTGCTCTGCCTGCCATTCCATGAAATACATGTCCTACCGCAATCTGGAGGGCATCGGCCTCAGCGCCGCGCAGGTGAAGGCAATTGCCGCCAGCAAGACGGTGCCCGGTCCGCTCGACGATAGCGGCAAGCCGACGACCCGCCCCGGTCTGCCGTCCGACACATTCGTAAGCCCGTTCCCGAATGACAATGCGGCGAAGGCCGCGAACAATGGCGCGTTGCCGCCGGATCAGAGCCTGCTGGTAAACGCCCGCGAACATGGGCCCGATTATATTTATGCGCTGATCGCCAAGGGCTATGTCGATCCGCCGCCAGGCGTGAAAGTGCCGGACGGGCTGTTCTACAATAAATATTTCCCCGGCCATAACATACACATGCCGCC
>DATJOH010000313.1:0-3298 GCA_035507235.1 Acetobacteraceae bacterium | reverse complement strand
GTCCGCCGCGCTCGGAAGTTATGATCCTTTGTATATCATAACTTGGTGGTGACCGAGCGACCTTGGCAACCCCCGCACGGCCAGTAGGGCGTGCGCAACAAGCACGCGAGGATACGCACATGGACATCATGCCGGAGGTCGCCGCCTACTGGGATCCGTACGATCGCGCCGTCTGCGCCGACCCGTACCCGGCCTTCCGCCGCCTGCGCGAGGAACAACCGCTCTATTACAACGACAAATACGATTTCTACGCGCTGAGCCGTTACGACGACATGATGGGCGCTTTCGCCGACAATAAAACCTTCAGTTCGGCGCGCGGCGATATCATGGAGCAGATCAAGGCCAATATTCCGGTACCGTCCGGCGTGTTCATTCACGAAGATCCGCCGATCCACACCATGCACCGCAGCGTCGTCACGCGCGTCTTCACACCGAAAAAAATGGCGGCGCTGGAACCACGAATACGCGCCTTCTGCGCCGATGTTCTCGATCCGCTGATCGGCACCGGGGAATTCGATTTCGTGCAGGATCTCGGCATGGAAATGCCGATGCGCGTCATCGGCATGCTGCTCGGCATTCCGGAGCAGGATTTGCAGGCGGTGCGCGAGCGCGCCGACGCCTCGCTGCGCACCGAGCCCGGCAAGCCAATGACTTACGAAAACCACGATTTCCGCGGCTCCGGCTTCGAAGATTACGTTGACTGGCGGATGAAACATCCGTCCGACGATCTGATGACGGAGCTGCTGACGGTGGAATTTGAGGATCAGACCGGCACCATGCGGCGCCTGACGCGCGACGAAGTGCTGATCTATACCAATATTCTGGCGGGCGCCGGCAACGAAACAACCAACCGGCTGATCGGCTGGACAGGCAAGGTGCTCGGCGACCACCCGGAACAGCGCCGGCAGATCGTAGAAAACCGCGGCCTGATTCCGCAGGCGATCGAGGAGATTTTGCGATTTGAACCGCCCGGGCCGCAAGTGGCGCGCTACGTGACGCGCGATACCGAATATTACGGCACCAAGGTGCCGGAAGGCAGCGTCATGATGCTGCTGCCCGCCTCCGGTAACCGTGACGATCGCAAGTTCATCAACGGCGACAGTTTCGATATCAACCGCCCGCGCGTGCCGCATATCACCTTCGGCCACGGCTTCCATGTCTGCCTAGGGAATGCGCTGGCGCGCGTGGAAGGGCGCGTGGCGCTCGACGAAGTTTTGAATCGCTTCCCGGACTGGGAAGTGGATATCGAAAATGCCGAACTCTCCTCCACCTCCACGGTGCGCGGCTGGGAAACGCTGCCCACCTTCACCAATGGCGCCAAGCCCACGCCAGGCCGCGCCCCGCGGCGCCAAGCACGCACCGCGCCAGTACCGGCCGCGCAGCACGTGCCAGGCGCGCAGAAATGGAAAATTATTCTGACCACGCCGGTCGGCCCGCAGGAAATGACCGCGCATCTGGCGGTTCACGATGGCGCCCTGACCGGCGCCATCGAAAGCGAAATGGGCAGCCAGGACATCAAGGGCACGGCCAACGGCAACAGGCTTTCCTGGACCATGGACGTGACGAAACCGATGCCGATCAAGCTCGACTTCGAAATTGCGGTCGACGGCGATCAAATGAGCGGAAATGCGAAACTTGGCATGTTCGGCAACGCGCCACTCATTGGCCAACGCGTTTCGTAGTACGTGGAAGAATCTTCTTTTTCTGAAGAAAAAGAAGCAAAAAGGATTATGTTGAGCCTATCGGCGCTTAAGGGGTTCCGCGGCGTCGGCACGCTCAACATAATCAAAAAGTTCTCTGCTTCTCCAAAGAAATACTTTTCAGTAATGATAAACTCGGTAAAATGAATACCCGTCTAATGGTAAAAATCACTTACATAGAGCGCGCCGGCGCCCATCATATTGTTGAGGTAGCGCCTGGCCTGAGCGTCATGCGCGGCGCGAAGGATAACGGCGTTGCGGGCATCGCCGCCGATTGCGGCGGCGCCTGCCAATGCGGCACCTGCCATGTTTATGTCGACCCCGCCTGGGAGAATCGCACAGGCACCAGATCCAGCCTCGAGGAAGCCATACTCGAGTTCGCCGACGACGTGCGCCCCAACAGCCGGCTCGCCTGTCAGATGACCGTCACCGAGGATCTAGACGGCCTGATCGTCCGCGTCGTCGAATAGGGCAAGCCAAATTTACCGAACCACTTCCTCTACCCGTCACCACCGCGATGCGGCGGCGTGTATCGGGAGGCGCTGGCGCAGCGGAACCCCCGAAGCGCCGATAGGCTCAACATAACCCTTTTGCAAAAACTTTGCTCAGACGCGCGAACACGATAGTTAAATGGCCAAAGGTGCTGGAAGGCGTTGCCTGTTGCCCGATAGTTTTGTCCGGCGCTTTGTCGCCCACGTGGCAGCCATCGAATTCGGGGACCCTTGTCGCGCGCTCGACGTTCTGTTCCTGCATGCTAACGGCTTTACCGCGCTCACCTACGCCGCCGTGCTGGCGCCACTGGCGGCGGAGATGCGCATCCTCGCCCTCGATTTACGCGGCCACGGGCGCACCACGCTGCCCACCGCACTGGACAGCTACACCTGGCAGATCTTTGCCGACGATGTGCTGGCTTGTCTTGCCGCCCTGGGCGAGCCGCCGCGCATCCTCTCCGGTCATTCCATGGGGGGCACTACCGCCCTGCTGGCGGCCCCGCGTCTCGTCGAGCACACGCCGCGCCTGGTGCTTTTCGATCCGGTCATCGCGCCCGCCGCCGCCTACGCGGTGCCCGACCCGAAGCCGGATCTGCCGCTCGTGCAGGGTGCGCTGCGCCGCAAACCCCATTTCGCCAGCCGGGAGGAAGCGTTCCTCGCCTATCGCGGCCGCGGCGCTTTTGCCACCTGGCCGGACGAGGCGCTGCGCGACTATGTGACGGACGGCCTGAAACCGGCACCGGCGGGCGGCTTCACCCTTGCCTGCGCGCCGGCGTGGGAGGCCGGAAATTTCGCCCGCTACGCCAGCGCGGACCCGCGTGCCGGACTTTCCGCTCGGGTGCGCATCCTCCGCGCCGAAACGCGGTCCACCTGCGCCCTGACCGACACGGAGGCCGCCGCGGCAGGTGCGGTGATCGAAACCGTGCGGGGGACGACGCATTTCCTGCCCATCGAGCGCCCCGAAATTGTCCGGGCGGCGCTCCGCACGGCCAGGCGCGATGCAGAAAAGTCAACGCACGCGTCACCTGTCGCAAAAACCTGACGGAATACCAATTGGCCGTGCTAATTCGCCGCCTGCCGCGCGGCGCGTTCAGCCGTGCACCACCC
>DATJOH010000312.1:0-4519 GCA_035507235.1 Acetobacteraceae bacterium | reverse complement strand
GTGATCGACGGCGGCCAGATCTACGTGCCGAATTACAACGGGGGCGTGGATCTCTACCGGCTCGTGCAATGAATTTGCCGGCGCGGCGGAACCACCGTCCCGCCGCCCTCGTTTCGTTCGGTCCAAGGGGGCTGGCGCATCCCGCCGGTTTCACGCCATGCTCCGGACCGCCAATCATGAAAGGGCTTCCCCATGCGGTTCAGCAAATATCTGGCGTTCGCCGTCCTTACCGCAGCGACGCTGGCGGGCGTTCCCGCCTACGCGGTTAATATCTGCCAGGCTGGCAACCTGACCTGCGCCACGACCATGCCGGTCGGCGGCTATTGCGAGTGCAGTGCGCACGGCAACACACAGGACGGCACCGTGGTGCCGAAATCCGCGCCAGGCCACAAGGTAAACAGCACCGCCGGCGGCTGCGGCGACCACCCGAACGCGCCCGGCTGCCCCGGCCACTGATCGCGACGCTGCGGCCAAGCCTGCGGCGGGCGGGGCCAAATCCCCGGTCGCCGCTTGCGTGGCCGTAAGCCCTCAAGCCGCGTGCTTCACCGGGTGCTGCGAACGAAAGCCGATGGCAATCCGGTTCCAGGCATTTATGGTGGCGATCAGCATGGTCAGGTTGACCAGCGAGGCATCGTCGAATTCGCCGCGGACGCTGTTGAAATCCTCGTCGGGCGCGCGTGTTTCGCTGATCAGCGTCAGCGATTCGGTCCAGGTGAGGGCCGCGCGTTCGCGTGGCGTATAACGCGGCGACTCGCGCCAGGCATCCAGCAGATAGATGCGTTCCTCGGTTTCGCCGTGTGCACGTGCGTCGTGTGTGTGCATATGGATGCAGAAGGCGCAGCCATTGATTTGCGAGGCGCGGATTTTCACCAGCTCGATGAGGGATTTTTCGAGACCCGAGGCCTGCACCTTTTCTTCGAGCGTCATCAGCGCTTTCAGCGTTTCCGGTGCGGATTTGTAAGGATTAAGTCTCGCTTGCATGGCTTGCCTCCGGATGAGTGCCAATGGACGTTGGCGGTGTACCCAGGAAGAAGAAGAGTTCTTTTTTGAAAAAAGGAACCAAAAAACTTTTGTTTATGTTGCGCCTGGCGGCGCTGAAGGAGCAGAGGTGCCGCTGAATTTCCTAAAGTGCCGCCAGGCTAAGTGTTATCCTTCTTGCTTCTCCTTCTTCAGAAAGAGGAGATCTTTCCTTATTTTATCGTAACTGCCGTCGCGGTAGAAGCGATGCCATTCGCCACCACAACCAGCGTCGACGCCCCGGTTTCCGCGGCCGCCGGCACGTCGAAATTCGTGCTGATGATGGCGCTGCCGGTAGCGACGCCCATGGAGCTGTGATCATGGGTTCGGGCATAGAACACGTGGCTGGTCGCGGCGTTGGTAATGCGCACCAGCGGGTAATTGGTGGCGGTTTCCAGTTCGTCACCGAACGCATTCGCCTGGCTCAAGCCGTTGAATTGCGTGCCGCTGACGACATAGGTCTTGCCGCGTGTCAATTCCGCGGGGACGGATGTTATGGTGGGCGCCCAGGCCGGGTTTACCGTTCCGGCGGCGCGATAGACCTGGTCCCCGCCAAGCAGCACCTCGCCGGTGGGAAGAACGAGCAGCGCGCCCTCGCCGCTGAGTGGCCCCGGCGTCGCGAATTTCGTTTTGGTGAGGTGGGTGCCGTCGAATTCATAGAGGCTGCCGCTTTCCGCCTCCACCAGCACGTTGCCGGTCGGCAGCAGGGCCGCGAAGCTGTCGCCGGAATCATCGCCGGGCGCGAAATCGGGGCCGGCCTTCCAGGTGCCGGTCGATCCGTTTGCGCCCGGTGTGTAGATGGCAGTGTGGCCTTCATTCCCGCCCGACGGCGTATCGCCGGTTGCGAATACGGTGCCATCCGGCCGCAACATGGCCGGGCCGATTTCGCCAGGCGGATGATAAACCTTGTTGTGGCCATAATCGATCGGACCGGACGTTGGTGGGCCCGCGAGATCGACCGGCGTAGCGCCAGTGCTGGTCCAGATCTGTGCGCTGGGATCGTAGAACTCGGCATTCGGCGCGCCCTTCACGTCCTCCGTCAGCACCGTACCGTTGGGCAACAGGGTCCAGCCTTCCTCGGCATTGAAATCCTTCTTGCCGGTGAAGCGCAGTTCGGTCCAGGTCAGCGTTGACGGGTTGAGCACGGCGATGCGCTTGTCGAATTTACGGCCGAGCAAAAAGCTGCCGTTCGGCAGCACCGCCGACGGCGAGTCACCGATGAAATGCCATTTTGCTGGCGGCTTGATTTTCTTCCATTTATTGCTGAGCGGATCGTAGATCACGCAGGTATCGATGAAAGCAAACTGAAAATTGTTATACTCGCCGCCGGCGACGACCACGCGGCCATCGGCCAGAACCGCGGAAGCGAAATAAAGCGGCACGTAGCCGGACGGCAGGTCGGCCTGCCGAGCCCAGGTGCCGTGCACATAGCTGCCATTGATGTCGGGCGTGAGTTTCCACCAGTCCGAGCCGCCCATGCCCTGGGCCAGCACGGTGCCGTCGGTAAGCAGGAGCGCAATCGAAACCTGGTCCGGCGCCGGGTGGGAAAGATTTGCCGTGGTTTGCGCGCGCGAACTCGTGGCGGCCCCGAGCAGCAACGCGGCGGCAAGCATGAGGTGCTTCATGTCCGGTGACCCCCAAAGGAAAGTGGCGGAAGCGCCGGCACCCCGCGAGGTGCCGGCGCTATTGCGCTATTGCAAGGTTACCGCGACGGTCGTGGAAGCAATACCGTTCGCCACCACCGCAAGCGTGCTGGCACCCGCTTCCGCGGCGGCAGGCACATCAAAGCTCGTGGTAATGGTTTGGTTGCCGGTGGCGACACCCATCGAGCTGTGATCATGCGTGCGGGCATAGAACACGTGCCCGGAGGCGGTGTTTGTAATGCGAACCAGCGGGTAGTTCGTTGCCATCTGATATTCATCGCCGAACGCGGCGGCCTGGCTCAAGCCGTTGAATTGCGTACCGCTGATCGGATAGGTGCTGCCGCGCGTGAGCGTCGCTGCCACCGAGCTGATCGTCGGCGCCCAGGCTGGGTTGGCGGTGCCGGCGGGCCGATAGACGGCGTTGCCGGCAAGGAAAACCTCGCCGGTCGGCAGATCCAGCAGCATGCCGCCGCCATTCTGGTGTTCGGCGGTAAGCGTGCTGCCGTTGAATTCATAGAGATTGCCGCTTTCCGCCTCCACGAGAACGTTGCCGGAGGGCAATAGGACAGCGAAGCTGTCGCCGGCATCCTCGCCCGTGGGGAAATCCGGGCCCGCCGCCCAGGTGCCGATGCCCACTCCGTTTGCCGGCGGCGTGTAGATGGCGGTGTGGCCCGATTTCGCGCCCTTATGCGTGCCGCCGGTGGCGAACACGGTGCCGTCCGGCCGCAATATGGCCGGCCCGATTTCGCCCGGCGGCAGATACACTTTGCCGTTGCCGTAATGGATTTTGCCCTCTTCGCGCGGGCTTTGCAGGTCTACGACGGTGCTGCCGGCGCTGGTCCAGGCTTGCTGCTGCACGTCATAAATTTCCGAGTTGGGATGAGCCTTCACGTCGGCGGTCAGCACCGTGCCGTTCGGCAGCAGCGTCCAGCCTTCCTCCGCATTGAAGTCCGCCTTGCCGGCGAAGCTGAGCTTCTTCCATTTCAGGGTCGCCGGATCGAGCTCTGCGACGTGTTCATTGATTTTGTCGCCGATCAGAAAATGTCCGTTAGGCAGCACGGTGGCCGGTGAATCGCCGATATAGTTCCAGCCCTTCGGCGGCGAAATCTCCGTCCATTTATTGGCTACCGGATCGTAAAGTGCGCAGATATTTGTCAGGGTAAAATTGCCGAAATTATATTCGCCGCCGGCCATCAGCAGGCGTCCATCGGCGAGAACCGCGGAGGCGGAGGCATCCGGTGCGTAGCCGGACGGCAGGCTGGCGGCGCGCGCCCAGGTGCCGTTGACATAGCTGCCGAAATTGTCGGGCGTCAGCCGGTACCAATCGGTGTAGCCGTAACCTTGCACGAGCACCGTGCCATCGGTGAGCAGGAAGCCCGTCAGCGCCCCGTCCGGCGCCGAATGTTTCAAATTAACAACAGTTTGCGCATAGGCGCCGGTCGCGGCCAGTACAGCCACGGCCGCCAGCAGGGCGGTTCTCAGCATAGTAACTCCCGGTTTTTCAGCGGCGCGATCGCCGCCTTATTGTGATCACAGTAACCGGGCAATCGGGCCGCCGGCAACATGGTGCCGGACCGTCATCGAAAATTGACCTCGGAAAACCCAAGCCGATCGCACATCGCGGCCGGCAGCCAGCCGGCGACCGCGCGCAGGCGCGGCTCGGCCGAGAGGCGGGTGCCATGCAGGGCGACGACGACAAGCAAGGCAGCGGGCAGCAGGTAGCGCGTATTGAGACGCGGCGGCGGCGGGCCGGCGGCGCGGAGCAGCAGCAGAATGGCGGCAAGCCCGGCCGCCCCCCCGATCAGCACTTCGGCCGGCACGTGATAGCCGAGGGCCACGCGCGTGCCACCAATCAGCGA
>DATJOH010000311.1:0-5902 GCA_035507235.1 Acetobacteraceae bacterium | reverse complement strand
CCAAAAAGCCTATGTTGAGCCCATCGGCGCCGAAGAGGAATAGCCAAGCATATTGCCCACTGCGGATCGGAAAATAGGCGTAACAGACAAAAGTTTTTTGGTTCTTTTTTTCAAAAAAGAACCCTTCCTTTTCTTATGCTCCTTTCATGGCCCAAAGCAGAATGGCTTTCTGCGCGTGCAACCGGTTCTCTGCTTCGTCGAACACCACGGAGCAAGGCCCGTCGATCACGTCCGCCTCCACTTCCTCGCCGCGATGTGCCGGCAGGCAGTGCATGAAAATCGCGTCGGGCGCGGCTTCGTGCATCAGGCGCGTGGTGGCGCGATAGGGCGCGAGGGCCGCGTGGCTGTTGCGGCCGGGATCGTCCGACATGCTGACGAAACAATCGGTGACGACCGCGCGGGCGCCCCGCACGGCTTCCATGGGGTCGTGCGTCAGCGTGACGTCGCCGCCCTCGCGCGCTGCCCAGGCGAGCGCTTCCTGAGGCACGGCGCAGGATGGCGGCGAGGCCATGCGCAGCGAAAAGCCGAAGCGCACGGCGGCATGGATCCAACTGCGGGCGACATTGTTGCCGTCGCCGAGCCAGGCGACCGTTTGGCCGGCGATCGGGCCACGGTGTTCCTCGAACGTCATGATATCGGCCATGAGCTGGCACGGATGGCTGGCTTCGGTGAGGCCGTTGATGACAGGCACCGTGGCGTGTTCGGCGAGTTCGGTGAGTTTCCAGACGCGGTCCGTGCGCAGCATGATGCAGTCCACGTAACGCGAGAGCACGCGCGCGGTATCCGCGACGGTTTCGCCGCGGCCGAGTTGCATGTCGCGATCGGTGAGCACGGTTACCTGGCCGCCGAGCTGGCGCATCGCGACTTCGAAGGAGACGCGCGTGCGGGTGCTGGGTTTTTCGAACAGCAGTGCGAGCGTGCGGCCGGCAAAAGGAAAGTGGGGGCCGCCGCCCTGTTTCATGCTCGTTGCAAGGTCGAGAATGCGGCGCAGGGTGAAACGGTCGAAATCGCAGAGGTCGAGGAAGTGGCGTGGGGCCATGTCGATGGATGCGATGGGGGTGGGGAGCGGCAGGGCGGTCATTTCGCGGCGGCCAGGGCGTGCTGCGGCAGGCAGGTGCGAGCGGCGCGGCGCAGGCGGGCGATGCCCTCGTTCGCGTCCGACGCGGTGAGAGTCAAAGGCGGAATGATACGCAGCACGTTTTCGCCGGCGGCGACGGTCAACAGGCCCTCCTCGACGCAGGCGGATTGCAGCTCAGTGTTCGGCACGGCGCAGACCAGGCCGAGCAGCAGGCCGATGCCGCGCACGCCGGTGAAGATGGTTGGAAATTCGTGGCAGAGCATGTCGAGTTCACGACGGAGTGTTTCACCGCGCGCCGCGACCTGATCGAGGAATCCGGGGGCCAGCAGCACGTCCAGCACGGCGTTGGCGGCGGCGCAGGCGAGCGGGTTGCCGCCGAACGTGGTGCCGTGGCTACCGGGGCGCAGATGTTGCGCGAGCGATTCGCGCGCCAGGATGGCGCCCACGGGGAATCCGCCGGCAATGCCCTTGGCCAGCGACATCACGTCGGGCTCGATACCGGTGTGTTGATAGGCAAACATTTTGCCGGTGCGGCCCATGCCGCATTGCACTTCGTCCAGCGCCAGATAAAGGCCGAATTCGTCGCAGGCGGCGCGCAGGTCGCGGAGGAAATTTTCCGGCGCCACGCGCACGCCGCCCTCGCCCTGGATAGGTTCCACCAGAATGCCGGCGGTTTCGCGCGTAATGGCGTCGCGCACCGCATTCATGTTGCCGAACGGCACGTGATCGAAACCATCAACCGGCGGGCCGAAGCCGGCCAGGTATTTTTCGTTGCCGGTGGCGGATAGCATGGCGAGGGTGCGGCCGTGGAACGCGCCTTCGAAACAGATCATGCGATAGCGTTCGGGATGGCCGGTTTCCGCCGCGGCGCGGCGCACCAGTTTCACCATGCCTTCGTTCGCTTCGGCGCCGGAATTACAGAAGAAGGCGCTGTCGGCGAAGCTTGCCGCGACCAATCGTTCTGCCAGCCGTTCGGCGCCCGGCACGCGATAGAGATTGCTGACATGCATGACGCGCGCGGCTTGCGCGGCAATGGCGGCGACCAGGTGCGGGTGGCCGTGGCCGAGGCTGCTGGTGGCGATGCCGGCGCCGAAATCGAGGAAACGTCGGTTGTCCGCCGTGATGAGCCAGGCGCCCTCGCCCCGCTCGAAGGCGAGGTCGGCACGGGCATAAGTCGGCATCAGGGCGGGGAACATGGCGGGGGTTCGGTGCTCCTCTGCGTGGAATCACAAAACCCGCCGAACCTCCCGGACGGCGGGGGCAGTCATCCTGCTGATTGTAGCCGGAATGTCAATGCGCGGTTCGGATCTCCAGCCGATCCGCGCTACTCGGCGGCCGCGTGGACGATACGAGCACGTTTCTTCCGCACCAGCCGCTCGAGTGCCAGATACACGACTGGCGTCGTGTAAAGGGTCAGTGCCTGACTGACGACCAGGCCGCCGACGACGGCGATGCCGAGCGGGCGGCGCAACTCGCCGCCCGTGCCGAACGCCAAGGCCAGCGGCAACGCGCCAAAAATCGCCGCGAGCGTCGTCATGATAATCGGCCGGAATCGTTCCACGCACGCTTCGCGAATCGCTTCGTCCGGCGTCATGCCGCGTTCGCGCTCCGCTTCCAGCGCGAAATCCACCAGCATGATAGCATTCTTTTTCACAATGCCCATGAGAAGGACGACACCGATCACGCTCATGATCCCGAATTCCGTTCCGGTGATAAGAACGGCCAGCAATGCGCCCACGCCGGCGGAGGGGAGGCAAGATATGATCGTCAGCGGATGGATCAGGCTTTCGTAGAGCACGCCGAGCACGATGTAGATGGAAAGCAACGCGGCGGCGATCAGCGCGGGCTCCTTGGCGAGCGAATCCATGACCCATTTTGCGTTGCCGGAGAAATCCGTATGCATGCCGGGCGGTATGCCCATTTCCTTCGTGATTTCCTCCGCGCGTTTCAGAACACCGGCGGTGCCGTGACCCTTGGCGATATTGAAACTGATCGTTGCGGCCGGCATCTGGCCTTCATGCGTCACGGTGAGCGGCGCCGTCGTGTAGCGCACATGCGTCACGGCACTCAGCGGCACTTGTTTTCCCGTGATCGCGCCGACATAGACGTGATCCAGATAGCGTGGGTCGGATTGCAGCCATGGCAGGGTCTCCACCACGACCTTGTATTGGTTGCGTTCCGTATAGATGGTGGAGATCTGGCGCTGGCCATAGGCATTCGCCAGCGCGTAATCGATGGCGGCGACATTTATCTGCAATCGTGCCGCCGCCTGGCGATCTATGTCGATATAGGCTTGCGGCGCGCCGACATCCTGGTCGGACGAAACTTCGATAAAGCCCGGCTCCTGGCGCAGCCGCTTTTCGATTCGGCTCGACCAGTCAGTAAGTTCCGGCAGATTTGCGTCCAGCAGATCGAATTGGTAGTCGCCGCCATTCTGATGGCCGCCGCCGCGAAAATCGGAGGCGGGCGTGAGCGTGACACGCACGCCGGCGACGGACTCGAGCTTAGGGCGCAGGCGGTCGATCACATCGCGCGCGGAAATGTTGCGTTGCCGCAGCGGCTTCAGCACCACCTGCAATTCGCCGCGATTCTGCGTGTCGAACCCGTCCTCCACGCCGACGCTGGAGGCGACAGTATCCACCGCGGGGTCCTTCAGGATCAGGTCGACCACGCGTTTCTGAAGGTCACTCATTTGGGCAAAGGAGACGTCGGCGGCGGCCAGCGTGTCGCCGCGTATGAGGCCGATATCCTGTTGCGTCACAAAGCCCTTTGGCACCGCGCCATAGAGCCAGATGGTCATGACGAAGGTGCCGATCGTTACCAGCAACATCAGCCAGCGATGGCGGAAGGCCCATTCCATCTGGCGCGCATAGGCGGCGATAATCCGCCGGAAGCCGCGCTCCATTGCTTCATCGATGCGTTTCAACCGGCCCGTGGGTGCCGGATCGACCAGGCGGGCGCACACCATGGGCGTCAGGGTCAGGGACACGATGGCACTGGTGACAATCGCAATGGTCAACGTGAAGGCAAATTCGTGGAAAAGTTTGCCGAGGATGCTGCCCATGAAAAGCAACGGAATGAATACCGCGACCAGCGACAGCGTGATGGACAACACGGTAAAGCCAATCTGCCGCGCGCCGGCGATCGCCGCCGGCAGCGGCGCCATGCCTTTCTCGCGCAGGCGCGTAATGTTCTCGATCATGACGATCGCGTCATCCACCACGAACCCGACGGAAATCGTAATGGCCATCAGCGAGTAATTATTCAGCGAAAATCCCATCGCCCACATGCCGCACGCGGTGCCGGCAATGGAAAGTGGCACTGTGACCGCGGCGGCAAGTGTCGCGACAACGCGTCGCAGGAACAGCAGCACGGTCATCAGCACCAGCGCGCCGGTGATCAGCAACGTGATCTGGACGTCGCGTGTGCTGGCACGTATGGAGAGCGTACGATCGTCGACGACGGCAATTTTTATGTCCGGCGAAATCCACCGCTTCAGTTGCGGCAGCAGGTGCTTCACGCGCTCCACTGTTTCGATCACGTTGGCGCCGGCAACCTTGTAGACGTCCATCAGAATGGCGGGCTTGCGGCCTTCCCATGCCGCGAGGCGGGTGTTGCTGACGCCGTCGATGACATGTGCCACGTCGGAAAGCCGCAGCACGGCACCGTTGTGAGTCTTCAGCACCAGCCGCCCATACGCCGCGGCGCGGCTGATCTGGCCGTTCACCCGTATCTGCTCGCTCCGCCTCGGTCCCTCGAATCCCCCCGTGGGCTGCAGCACGTTTGCGTTCTGAATGACGGAAACCACATCCTGCGCCGAAATGCCGGCGGACAGCAGGGCGCCCGGATCGAGCTGAATGCGCACCGCCGGCTGCTGGCCGCCTTCGATGCGCACGCGGCTCACCCCCCGCACCTGCGCCAGGCGTTGGCCGATGACGGTATCCGCCGCGTCGTAAATGTCGCCCATCGAGAGCGTATCGGACGTTAAAGAAAGCGTAATGATAGAGTTATCGGTGGGATTGATTTTCTTGTAGAATGGCCGCAGCGGCAGGTCAGACGGCAAATCCGCCTGCGTCGCGTTGATCGCTGCCTGCACATCGTGCGCCGCGCCCTCTATATCACGGTCGAAATCAAAGATCGCGATGACGGTTGAAGCACCGACGGAATTGATGGAATCGACCTCGTCGATGCCGCCGATATCTCCAAGATGACGCTCCAACGGCGCCGCCACGGAGTTGGCCATGGTCGCGGGATCAGCACCCGGGCGGTTGGCGAAGATCACCACGGCGGGAATGTCGAGGTTGGGCAGGGGCGCGACAGGTAGCAGGGCGTAAGCAACGCAGCCGGCTATGAACAGGCCCAGCGAAAGCAGGATGGTCGCGACGGGGCGGCGGATGAAGGGGGCGGAGAAGTTCATGTCGCAGTCAGTACAAAAAAGGCCAGGGGCTCTGCCCCTGGACCCCGCCGGGGACAAGTCCCCAGACCCCATTTACTTGCGCTCGCAACGGTATCATGGTTCTTGCAATTGAGATCGAAAAGATTCTCGGCAGCGTGAAATTAATCCTGCAGGTCGAATGCGAAATGGGGTCTGGGGACTTGTCCCCAGCGGGTCCAGGGCAGAGCCCTGGCCTTTCTTCCCGCACCATCACTCCGCAGCCGCCAGGACTGGCAACCGTCGACTCCGCCGCAAACGTTCGAACGCCACGTAGATCGACGGCGTCGTGTACAGCGTAATTGCCTGGCTCAGCAGCAAGCCGCCGACGATGGCTATGCCCAATGGTCGGCGCAATTCGCTGCCGGTACCATGTTGCAGCACAAGCGGCA
>DATJOH010000310.1:0-2032 GCA_035507235.1 Acetobacteraceae bacterium | reverse complement strand
CGCGGCTGGAACGGAGCCTGCGGGAACTCGGCATGACCATGCCGGTGCACCGCGCGGCGCTCTCGCCCATTCTGGCGGAGGTGGCACGGCGCAACCATCTGGCGAGCGGCCTGCATTACATTCAGGTAACGCGCGGCAGCGCGCCGCGCTGGCACGGTTTTCCACCGGCGGGCACGCGCCAGACGCTCGTGGTCACCATGCGGCGTACGCCGCCGTTTCCCGCATCCGTCGCGACCTGGCAGGCCGCGGCCATCACGATGCCCGACCAGCGCTGGGCGCGCTGCGACATCAAATCCGTATCGCTGCTGCCGAACGTGCTGGCGCGCGAGGCGGCGCGGAAGGCCGGCGCCCTGGAGGCAATTTTTTACGATCATGACGATATGATTACAGAAGGCGCATCGAGTTCGGTGTTCATCGTTGATGCCGAGGGCAACCTGCTGACGCGGCCGCTGGGGCAGGAAATCCTGCCGGGCTGCACGCGCGCCGCCCTGCTGACGCGTCTCGCCGAGAGCGGCGTGCCATTGCAGGAGCGGCCGTTCTCGCGCGAGGCCCTCCGTACGGCGCGAGAAATATTCATTACTGCGGCGACGACTTTTGTGAAGCCGGTTACCCGCCTCGATGGCCTGCCGGTGGGCGATGGCGAGCCCGGGCCGGTGGCGCGGCGCCTGTTCGGGTTGATGGCGCAACACATTGCCGGCGGCCGTAACACGCCGCCCGCAACCATGTGATCGGCGCCGCCCGCAACCGGATCGCCACACTCGCCTTTCCGACACCTTGTTTGCGCGCGGCGGTGCGCTAAACTATGCGAAGCGGGTGTAACACCGCGAAAATAACCTAACGAAACCAAACTCACCTGCCGGCATTTTCCCCCCGGCACAACAAAGGAAAATCCTCGTGGCCAACGAGAAATCCCAGAACGTGCAGGACGTGTTCCTGAACCACGTTCGCAAGGCGAAAACGCCTGTTACCGTATTCCTCGTCAACGGCGTGAAGCTGCAGGGCATCATCACCTGGTTCGATAATTTTTCCGTGTTGCTGCGCCGGGACGGGCATACGCAGCTTGTCTACAAGCACGCCATCAGCACGGTCATGCCGGGCGCGCCCATCATGCTGTTCGATGCCACCAAGGCGGAAGGCGGCGTGCCCGCGCGGGAGGCTGTCGCTGCCGGACCGGACTGACGGAACCGGCGTGGACGTGCCGGTCCGCGCCGCCGTACTCTATCCGTTCGACCGTGCCGACAAGGCGGATCTGAGCCGCGCCGCCGAAGCCAGGCTGGCTGAGGCGGTCGGCCTTGCCGCCTCCATCGGCCTCGTCGTGGTGCGCCAGGCCGTGCTGCCGCTGCGCACCCGGCGTCCCGCCACCCTGCTCGGCCAGGGCCAGGTGGAGGCGGAAAAACAGCTTCTTGGCGAGGCCGGCGTTACCGTGTGCATCGTCGATGCCGCGCTCTCGCCCGTGCAGCAGCGCAATCTGGAGCGCGCCTGGGGCGTCAAGGTGATCGACCGCACCGGCCTGATCCTGGACATTTTCGGCGAGCGCGCCGCCACCCGCGAAGGCGCGCTGCAAGTGGAACTCGCCCATCTCGACTATCAGCGCTCGCGCCTGGTGCGGTCCTGGACCCACCTGGAACGCCAGCGCGGCGGCTTCGGCTTCCTCGGCGGCCCCGGCGAAACCCAGATCGAGGCGGACCGCCGGCTCATCACCGACCGCATCGTGCGGCTCAAGCGCGAACTCGAACAGGTGCGGCGCACCCGCACCCTGCATCGCGACGCCCGCCGCCGCGTGCCATTCCCGGTGGTCGCCCTGGTCGGCTACACCAATGCCGGCAAATCCACCCTGTTCAACGCCCTCACCGGCGCCGCCGTCACCGCGCGGGACCAGTTGTTCGCGACCCTCGATCCGACCATGCGCGGCCTCACTTTGTCCTCCGGCCGGCGCGTCATCCTCTCCGACACGGTCGGATTCATTTCGGAACTGCCAACCCAGCTTGTCGCCGCCTTCCGCGCGACGCTGGAGGAAGTGGCGGAAGCCGAC
>DATJOH010000309.1:0-2462 GCA_035507235.1 Acetobacteraceae bacterium | reverse complement strand
CGTGCGGCTAGAGAATGAATTTGCCGTACGCGAAACATCACGGCGAGCGCGAGGCGCCGCCGTGTCATGATATCGCAAACGGAATTCTGGGGAAACGAAGTTTCCCCAGAATTTTCCACCAGACTTTGACTTCCGGCGGATTTAACCGCGATGCACGCCATCCGGGCAAAGCGGGTTAGTCGGATCGCAATCCAGCGCTGCGTGCTGCAGGGTCGTCGCGTGCGTCGCATAGGCGCCAGCCTGCGAAGCGGTGACGGTGCTGGCGAAGCACAACGGGGTTGTCAGAGCCAGGGCAACGAGAAACTTAAACATGAGTAGGTGTTCCTTTCACTACCAAAGTGTTCTCACGGACCTATAATTCGCACACGAACCGGACACGATGCAAGACGAAATATACGCAACCACGAGATGTCTTCGCAGGTGTGCACAAGATCGTTCCATGAATTTTCCACAAGCGGGAACCATTCCGGGTTGCCGGATCGTTGTCGCGAACCATGAATAAATCGTTAGCGCCTCTCCCCTTCGTCAAGAGTTGATCGCTAAACGCGTAGCGCCCACAGCTGAACGGGCGGTCCTCGCGCTGAACGGTGGCGCACGTAGAGCGCGCGCGCGTCACAAGAAAATGGATTGCCGCCTGCCGTGGCTTGACGACGGCCATTTAAATGTGAGTGAACGCGTGCCATGAGAGAGCATCGCAATTTTTGACAAATGCCCGGGCGATTCATCAGTTTCGAAGGCGGGGAGGGGGCCGGCAAGTCGACCCAGCTTCGCCGCGTCGCCGCTTCCCTGCGCCAACGCGGTGTTGAAGTTGTTGTCACGCGCGAGCCAGGCGGCACCGCGAGCGCGGAGTTTCTGCGAAGCATTCTGCTGTCCGGCACACACGACTTCACGCCCCGCGGCGAAATGCTACTGCATTTTGCCGCGCGTGAGGAGCATTGCGCGCATCTGGTGCGACCCGCGCTTGCCGCCGGGAGTTGGGTTTTATCGGACAGGTTCTTTGACTCCACCGAGGCATATCAGGTGCGGGGCCAGGGCGCCGATGCGGCAGCGTTTGCCGTCCTGAAGGCCATGGTCAAGCCACACCCCGATCTCACCATTATCCTGGATGTGAGCGAGGCGACCGCGGCGGCGCGGCAAGCCGCACGCGGCCGCGCCGCCGACCGCTATGATCGTCTCGGTCCCGGCTTCCACGCCCGGGTGGCGGACGGATTTCGCCGCATTGCAGCCGCCGAGCCGCAGCGCTGTGTTCTGGTGGATGCGGAGGAAAGCGAGGATAAGGTCACGGAACGCATCCTCTCATTGATTGAAGACCGCTTGCCGTGACTACGCCCGCGCCGCGTGAAAATCCCGATCTTTTCGGCCAGGAAACGGCAGAGCTGGCGTTGCTGGAGGCGTTGCGCGGCAACCGCCTGCATCACGCCTGGCTGATATCTGGGCCCGAGGGCGTGGGGAAGGCGACGCTGGCCTTTCGCTTCGCGCGTCGGCTGTTCGCCGGCGGCACGGAGACGCTGGCCATGCCTTCCAGCCATCCGGTGTTCCGTCGCGTCGCCGCCGGCGGGCACGCCGATCTGCTGACGGTGGAGCGGGAGTGGGACGAGAAGAAGAAGCGGCTGAAGAAGAACATTGCCGCCGAGACGGCGCGGGAGATTCCCGGCTTTCTGCATTTGACGCCGGCGGAGGGCGGCTGGCGCGTGGTGATCGTGGACGGCGCCGAGGACATGAACGCGCACTCCGCCAATGCGCTGCTGAAAGTGCTGGAGGAGCCGCCGGCGCGTGCGGTGCTCATCCTGGTGACAGCGGCACCAGGCCGGTTGCTGCCCACCATACGCAGCCGCTGTCGCCAGCTCGCGCTGCCGCCGCTGGCCGAGGACGCCATGGCGCGGCTGGTGGCGCATTACCTGCCTGGTCTCGGCGCCGCGGAGCAGGCAAAGCTGGTCGCCCTTGCGGAGGGTTCGCCGGGGCGGGCGATCGCGCTGGCGGAGCAGGGCGGGCTGGCGGTGGCCGGGCTGGTGGCGGAGACGTTGTCGGCGCTACCGCATTTTCCGCTGCTACGCGGCTATGAGATGGCCGATGCGCTACGCGAGGAAACGAGCTTCGAATTGTTCTTCTCGCTGCTGCGGGCCGGGATCGCGGCGGCGGTGGGGGCACATCTGCGCGGTGCGGCCGATGCGGCGCAGGCACGGCTGCTGTCGCTGCGCGGTCCGGCCGCCTGGGGCGAGATCTGGGCGCGCCTGGGCGACCTGCAGCGCGAGACAGACCAGTTCAACCTCGACCGCCGCCAGGCTGTGGTGACCGGGTTGGGTCTCCTCATCTAAACAGAACGGGGTCTGGGGCCCCCGGCCCCAGCGGGGTCCAGGGGTCACGCGAATGCGTGCTTTCGCACGACGCCCCTGGCCTTCTTTGGAGTTCGCATGTCCCGCCGTTTCTACATCACCACGCCGATTTTCTACGTGAACGGCGAC
>DATJOH010000308.1:0-12710 GCA_035507235.1 Acetobacteraceae bacterium | reverse complement strand
CTGCTCTGCCACGAGCATTTTTACGACGGCACGCCGTTCCACCGCGTCATCGAGGGCTTCATGGCCCAGGGCGGCGATCCCACCGGCACCGGCGAGGGTGGCAGCAAATACCCGAACGTACCCGCCGAATTCAGCGACACCGCCCATTTCGTCCGCGGCACGGTCGGTGCCGCCCGAACCAGCGATCCCAACACCGCCAACAGCCAGTTCTTCATCATGTTCGCGCCGAACCCTTCGCTGGATGGCCAATACACCATCTTCGGCCAGGTGATTTCCGGCATGGAGTATGTGGACAAGATCAAGCGCGGCGAAGGTGAAAGCGGCATGGTGACGAACCCGGACAAGATAGTCCGCATGCGGCTCGCTTCCGATAAATCCTGAGTAGGGTGGGCGCGACGCCGAAAGCACGCCATGGCACGACGCGCCGGAGGGCGGTCACCGGTGCCTCAGAACCCGAACCTTATTTTCTCGCCAGGACAAAAAATGTCAGAAACACAAGAGACTATTCATATTGAACTGGAATCGGGACGCGTTGTCATACAACTGCGCCCTGATCTTGCGCCGAAACATGTCGAGCGCGTCAAGAAACTCAGCGCGGATGGTTTTTACGACAACACGCCGTTCCATCGCGTTATCGAAGGCTTCATGGCGCAGGGCGGCGACCCCACAGGCACCGGCCAGGGCGGCAGCCCGCATCCGGATCTGCCCGCCGAGTTCACCAAGGCGGCGAAGTTCGTCCGCGGCACGGTAGGCGCCGCCCGCACCGCCAACCCGAACAGCGCCAACAGCCAGTTCTTCATCATGTTCGCGCCGGCCCCCCACCTGGACGGCCAATACACCATCTGGGGCCAGGTTACCGAGGGCATGGACCTGGTCGACAAACTGAAGCGCGGCGAGGGCGCCGGCGGCACCGTCCGCACCCCGGACCGCATCAAGACGATGCGCCTCGCCAGCTAAGCGGGTGGCCGGGCTTGACCCGGCCGGCCCCATGCCCTTCTACAAGCCTCGGTGGAGCTCGTAGCTCAGTTGGTAGAGCACGTGACTTTTAATCATGGGGTCGCGGGTTCGAATCCCGCCGAGCTCACCAAATTTTCAAGCAAAAACAAAGGATTGCGGAGCCGGCCGCAGAGCGATGCCGGCCAAGGCAGCCAGGCGGCTGGGTTCGAACGATCGCGCTGAGAATCCTCAGAAATTCGCGATGTGGGTAAGGCAAGGTATTCATTTTTGAGAAAAGGACCCTTATCCCGTTCGGGCAGCACGGATACCACCCGTGTGGCTGAGTCGCTGCAAGAGAAGAGCAAAAGTTTTTTGCTTCTTTTTTTCAAAAAAGAAGCCTTCCTCCGCGATCGCGCAAACTAAAAAGCTCATAAAAATAGTCATTCCGGAAGCGCGATCGACGCAAGGCTTCGTCGATCTGCCCCGGAAGCAGGCCGGTTTGTCGTGGGAGGAAAATCCCGCCCTACATCAGAATGATTTCAACCCGTCTGTTCTGCGGCTCGCGAACGCCGGGGGCGGTGGGAATAAGCGGGTTGCTCTCGCCGTAGCCATGGATGGAGATTTCGCCAGCCGCTACGCCGTCACGCACCAGTTCCGCCTGCACTGTTTCGGCGCGCCGCACGGACAATTTCTGGTTGTAGGCAGGCGTGCCAGACAGATCGGTGTAGCCATTCACCTCGATGCGCGTGGTTTGCACGTGCGTCGATTCCATCGCGGCAGTGGCAACGATCTGGCGGGCGCGGGCGGTGAGATCGGCGCGATCCCAATCGAAGAACACCAGGTATGTGCGAGCCGGTGCCACCGCGGGTGCGGGCGGCGAAGCCGCGGCTTCGGCCGGCGCCGGCGGCAGCGGCGCTGGCGGCCGGAAATTATAGCGAACCTTGAAGCCGTAGAAGGTCGGTTCGCCCAACTCGGCCGTTTCGAAGCCGAGGCTCGACGAATAGAGGCCGGCGACGAAGGTATAATATTTCTGTCCCGTTACGTTAGTGGCATATGCCGTAAGGTCGAACGGCGATCCGAAAATGGAAGTCCAGTTCGCATTCAGATTGAGCAGATGGCGCGCTTGCAGGTAGCCAAGGTCGCGAACCGGCCGATTGATGATATTCCCGGTTATGGTAGCCGTGGTGTCGGTGTAATCCGCAAGCTGCGGGTCGGTGTAAATGAATGATGCACCGACCGAGATTTTACCCAGGTCAGGATCCAAGGGCAGCGTGTAGGTGCCGCTCAGCGTAACCTTATTCTTCGGCGACAGAACCAGCGGATCGCCCAAAATCGCCTGATTCACGACGACATACGGGCTATCGGCAGGGGTGGTAAGGGCACTGATTCGCGTAATTGCCGTGTTGAGGTATGTATAATCGACCGCGGCGGTAAATCCGGGGAACGGCGTAATCGAGCCCTCCACTTCCGCACCATAGATGCGGGACTTGCCAGCGTTGGCGATGCCGCTGGCGGGCGCCACGGTTCTGCCCGGCTTGGGGTCGAAGCCGATCTGCAATTGCTGATCGGCAAAGTCGTTGTAAAACCCATCCACATCAAGGGTGCCGTTCACCGCCCCAAGGAATGTCTGTTTCCAGCCGGCCTCATAGGTGTTGACCCGTTCCGGCCCATATACATTGAACGGCGCCGACAGGCTCTGGACTACACCGCCGGCGCGATACCCGCGGGAATATTTGGCATAAAGGAGTGTGGTGTCGAAAGGTTTGTAATCGAGATCAAGCAGCCATGTCGGCGCCCGCGAGGATTCCTTGATGGATGAGTAGCAGGCGGGAAGTCCGGAAGATCCCGGATTTGTGCACAGCGGCGTAACGAACGGGTTTGCAGGTGTGGGCAGATAGTAACTGATCAGGTTGTTGCCGTCGGACGTGTTATCCCAGGTGTAGCGCACGCCGCCGGTCAGCTTCAGTTGGTCGGTCAGGGCATAGGTGGCCTGCGAATAGACGCCGATATCCTTGGAACGCTCCCTGCCGACGGTCAGGCCGATCTCACCTTCACCCAGGGGATTGAGGCATGCGAAACTTGCGGCGTTCGTGCAGGTGGCAAGCGTCGGGCTTTCGGAACCATTTTCGGTTCCGAGCGGATCGCTCAGCTCGAGATAGACACCGCCTTGGTAGGTCAAACGCCCATCAAGCCAATTCGCCTGAAGCTGAAGCTCCTCGGTGAAAGTGGATTGATTGGCGGTGTCGGCCCCCGGGGGAGGCTGCGAATCCGTGAAGAAAACCCTCGTTCCTTTTGGAAAAAGCGGGCCGATCCCGGGAACATCCGACAAGATGAAATCGGTGCCGAAAAGTCCCGAATTATAGTCGTCCTTCAACTGGGCGTAGCTGATGATGTTCTTGATCGTCAGCTCATCAGTGGCGCGCCAAGTGGTTGTGTTAATTGCCTGGAAGGTCCGGAAATTCGAATACGGATCAGGCAGCGGGTTTTGCACCGTGTAGAAACCGCTATTTTTCTCCCGCCCCAGTTGTTCGCAGGCCAGGATACCGAACAGGTTCGTCAGGGATGGATTGGGATTGCAGCCGACCAGCTTCTGCACGCTGCCGGTCTCGTCGGAGTTGCTATACGAGAAGATAGAATAATTCTCGATGTCATCTGTCACGTCCACAACCAGGCTGGCGCGGACGGCCGTATAGTTCAGATCGCCGAACTTCGAGGGGCCAATGCCGGAGTTGTTGTTCTCATAGCCATCGCGATCGGCGTGCGTGACGCCGACGCGCAAGCGCACTTTATCGGAGATCGGGACGTTAATGACCCCCTCGACACTCTTGGCGTCATAATTGCCGTAGCCGGCTTCAAGGTAACCGTTCAGCGTGGAGGTCGGCTTCTGCGGCACCAGCAGCACGGCGCCGCCGGTCGTATTGAGTCCGAACAATGTTCCCTGTGGCCCTTTCAGTACTTGCACGTTTTGCAGGTCGAATAAGCTGCCGGCATTCAGGCTATCGCCGATGGGCAGCTGGTTGGATCCGCCGCGCGGCGATACCACGTCGGCGAAGTAGGTGCCGACGGAAGGCTGCGTGCCGATGTCCTGCACAAAGCCGCGAATCGCGAACGTGGTGTTCTGGTTACCGAAATTGGTATTCGCCGACAGGGAGGGCGTGTTGGTGGCCAACTCCTCTGAAGTTTGAATGTTTCGATTGTTCAGCGTTGCCTGGCTGAACACCTTGATGGAAATCGGCACGTTTTGCAGCCGCTCCGCCCGGCGGCGGGCGGTCACCACGATGACTTCGGGGGCGGTGGTGGCCGCGGCGGCACGGGGCGGTGGCGAGGCGCCTGCCGGCGCCTGCTGCGCCGCGGCAGAAGCTCCGATAAGGCTGAGCGCCGTCGAGACAAACAGCACGCTCCGGACTGGACCTGGATTGGCTAACATTTTCCCCCCCCGCCGTCGTTTAGGCATGTGAATTATTTGAAGTTCGACTTGGCGCCCCAAGCGCCCGCGCCTCGTTACGAGGTGGGTTTGTGCTGCCAACCCACACCGGCGCCGTCATCAGCAAAGATATGACTGGGATTGCGGCAACTGCCGGGCGCGGCATAGGGTCGATTACGCTCTGCGCAAGCAGCCTGTCCGCGCTCCCTCGATTGCGCAGACCGTATCACCTGTCCAACCGCCTCCCGTATTTCTGTTACCTTTGATGGGATCATGCTTCTGACGGGAAAGCGCGGTTCGCAACTGCAATCTCTTGTGCGAAGCTGCCATCATTATGGCCGCAAGACATGGCGAGGATTAGAAGGCAAGGTGAGGATTGCGGGCCACGGGCGTTTCGCGGCCGGCCTGTTCGGGGCCCAATACGCCCGCGCCGCCATCCGACACTTCACGCCTTTCCGCTGACCGAACATCGCCGGGGCGGGGTCGGGGCAACGATTTGGCTGGGCACTCGTCGATTTCCGGGATATATTTGCCCCCAAGAAGCGTCAGAACTGCAAGCGCGGGGCCGCGGGGGGTGGAAAATCGTATGCGGCTAGCGGAAACCGAGGTCCTGAATTTTGCGAGTTTGCCGAGCCACGTGGAAGTGGATCGGCCGATTACGCTTGGGCGCGTGAGGTTTTATCGCACAGCATGGTCCAAAAAAATAGATGTTACCGTTACGCCGCGGCACCATTGGCTGCATCTGTCCCTGTTAACGCCGACCTATACGAGCGTTTGCCGGTTCCCGGACTATTGGGAGCCGCAACATGCCGAGCATGTCGGCGTGCTGCATTTCTTGCCGGCGGGTCAGACCGTGCAGTTCAAGAGCGACTGCCGCAGACAGATTTCGATAGCTTGCGCGTTTGATCCGGTGGCGATCCAGGAATGGTTGGGCGACCGCGATTGTTGGACGGAGAAGCTGCTGAAAAGCAGCCTGGATATCGACAACCCGACGGTTCGCGGCCTGCTGCTGAAACTGGGCGCTGAGCTGCGCAGTCCCGGCTTTGCAAGCGGGGCCATGATCGAACACATCGTTGGCCAGGTTGCGATCGAGCTGGGCCGCCATTTGTTGGCAAATGAAGACAAGCGGGAAGCTGGCTCGCTTGCGCCCTGGCGGCTGCGTCTCATTGACGAGCGGCTTGCTTTGCCGGGCCAAAGCCCGAGGCTCGGCGAACTGGCCGAACTTGTTGGCCTGTCCGAACGCCAATTGGCGCGTGCGTTTCGCGCTGCGCGCGGCTGCTCGATCGGCAGTTATATTGCAAACGCACGCATCGAACGCGCCAAGGAGATGCTGGCTTTCAGCAAATGCGTGAAGTCGGTGGCGCATGATCTGGGTTTTGCATCGGATGCGAATTTCAATGCCAGCTTCCGCCGCATCACAGGCGAAACTCCCGGCGCCTATCGCATGCGCGTGCGGCGCTACGCTTCGCTCGTGACAGGGGAGTTGCGAAGCCCGCAGTAATCGGGCGCCCCTGGCAAGAAAGACCTTCTTTTCTGAAGAAAAGAAGCAAAAGACTTTTCTCAATGGCGTCCAACAGTTAGTTTAAATCGGCGATTAGGATGGTACCCGAAACGGATAAAAGTCCTTTTTTTCAAAAAAGAACTACTTGCCGTCCTTTCTTTTCAAGTGGTTGCTTGCCCTGCCAGGGTAATCTCCAAAAGGCGAACATCCTTTCTTTTTGTGGTCAGCCCGTATGCACATCTTCTGGCGGCACCGGCGACGGCTGAACGGCACGCTGCAGGCGCATAAGCCGCGTGATTTCACGCGCCAGGTCAAATTGCGAATAGGGCTTGTCGAGGCGAGGAAGATTCAATCGCCGGCTCAGTTCGTCATCGGCGTAGCCGGTTGCGAGCAGGATAGCGAGATTTGGGCGGGCATGCTGCAGTTCCTGCGCAAGCCGCGCGCCGGTCATCTGGGGCATGCCGTGATCGGTCACCACCAGATCCACGTCGCACCCATCCCGTATCAGTTGGAGCGCTTCGGCGCCGGACTTTGCCTCGAATACCTGGTGGCCAAGGTCGGTTAGCATCTCTGCCGCATCCATCAAGATCAGCGGATCATCATCGACCAGCAAGATGCGCAATTTTTCTGGCGGCTGTGCCGGCGTTTCGGGGGTCCGGCAAGGTTGCCTGGCCTCGGTAGTCGCCGCCGCTGCCGGTAGCCAGATTCGTATCGATGTGCCCTTGCCTTCGATGCTGGAAATCCGCATCAGTCCGCCGGATTGCGCAACGAGACCATAGACCATGGAAAGTCCAAGTCCGGATCCCTTGCCGACATCCTTCGTCGTGAAGAACGGTTCCGAGGCGCGCGCCAGCGTTGCGGCATCCATGCCGGTGCCGGTATCGGATACTTCCAGAAGCACGTAGGCGCCGGGTGGGAGTTCCGGCGGCGCCTCGGGCGGGGCGACCTTGCCCGCGGTGATGGTAAGCGTGCCGCCCCCCGGCATCGCATCGCGCGCGTTGAGACCGAGGTTCAGCAACGCAAGCTCCAACTGGTTGCGATCAATGCTGATGGGCGGCGCATCCGTTGCGATATCGCTCACAATATGGATGGTCGGATCGAGCGCATGGCGCATCATTTCTACCATGCCCTCGACAACCGCCTTGACCGCGACGGTTTCGGGCCGCAAATCCTGCCGGCGCGCGAAGGCCAGCATGCGTTTAGTGAGTGTTGCCCCGGTTTCCGCTGCGTAGGTCGCACGCTGCAGCGCGGACGCCGCGCCAGGTTGCGAGCCGATAGCGCTGTGCAGTCGTTGCAAATTGTTGAGGATAATCATCAATAAATTGTTGAATTCATGTGCGAGTCCGCCGGTCAACTGGCCGAGGCTTTCCAGCTTCTGCATTTCGGCCACCTTGGCGAGCGCCGCCTCCCGCTCACGGGTGCGCGCCTCCACGCGCAGCTCCAATTCGGCGTTTGCCTGCTCCAATTGGGCCGTGCGTTCCGCCACCCGCTGCTCCAGTTCGGCGTTGAGAAGCTCGAGCTGCCTTGTCTTGCGATATAAATCGGCGAAGATGCGCACTTTCGCGCGCAGCAGATCGGGCTCGACGGGAACCGGAACATAATCCACGGCGCCGGCCGCGTAGCCGCGGAGCCGGTCGAATTCGGACAGGCGGATCGCGGAGACAAAAATGATCGCCGTCCGTTCGAAGCGCGGGTGCTCGCGGATCATTGCCGCGAGTTCGAAACCATCAAGTTCTGGCATGGAAACGTCGATCAGAACAACCGCGATTTCGTTACGGAGCAGCGTCTCCAGCGCGTCGCGGCCGGAGGAAACCTTGATCAATTGTTCGCCGAGGCTTTCGAGTATGACTTCATAGCTCAGCAGCTTGGCGGGCTGGTCATCGACAAGCAGAATGTTGACAGGGCTGGCGGCGTTCATGGCTTACACTCCGTCACAACGCCTCACCGGTGCAGCCAGATCCGGAGTGCCGAGAGCAGCTGCTCGGTATTCACGGGCTTGGCGAGATAGTCGGAGGCACCGGCTTCCAAGCACCGCTCGCGGTCGCCCTTCATGGCCTTGGCGGTGAGGGCAATGATGGGCAGGCGATGAAAATCGCTTTTCGCCCGGATCGCCTGCATGGTTTCGTAGCCATCCATTTCCGGCATCATGATGTCCATGAGCACAATGGAAATGCCGGGCTCCGATTCCAGCAGCGTTATCGCCTCCTTGCCCGTGGTGGCGGCCAGCACATCCATCCCGCGCCGCTCCAGCACGCTGCTCAAGGCAAAGATGTTGCGCGCATCGTCATCCACCAGGAGAGCCCGCCGGCCTTGCAGGTTTTCATCGGAATTGCGCAGGCGCTCCAGCATGCGTTGCTTCGCCGTCGGCAACGACGACGTGACGCGGTGCAGGAACAGGGCAGTTTCGTCGAGGAGCCGGTCGGGTGACTCGACGCCCTTTACAACGACGCTTCTCGCCCTTTCGTGCAACTGCGCATCCTCTTCGGACGTGAGTTCGCGGCCGGTATAGACGACGATTGGTATTTGCGAGAGGGCAGTGTCATTCGCGACCTGCGCTAATAGATCGAATCCTGACATGTCGGGCAGCTTCAAATCCAGTACAACGCAATCCGCGGATTGCTGGCGAAGCACGGTCAGCGCGTCGTTGCCGGTTTCGACGGTGACCACTTCGATATCATCATGATCGAGCAGTTCCCTGATCGCCATCTGTTCCGCAGGGTTATCTTCCACGACCAGCAGCCGCCTGCGGCGCGGCTTGGCGTAGTCGGTAATGCGCTCCAGCGCATCCTTCAATCCATCCATGGTTGTCGGCTTGTTGATGAAGGAGAATGCGCCACAGGCCAGGCCATGCTGACGATCTTCGTCGAGCGTAACAATCTGCACGGGGATATGCCGCGTTTCCGGATCCTGTTTCAACTGGCTGAGAACCGCCCAACCCAGCATGTCGGGCAGGAACACATCGAGTGACACCGCGGCCGGATGATATTCCCGCGCCATGGCAAGCGCTTCCGCGCCACGTGTAGCGACCAGAACCTTGAGGCCGGCATCGTGCGCAAGTTCCATCATGATGCGCGCATAATGCGGATCATCTTCAACAATGAGCAATACGGTGTTATCGGGCCCGATGTCATCGCGGTCGTCGGGCAGGTGCGGAACGATGCCTTCGGCCATTTGCCGGATGGCTGCTTCGCGCGCGGGTTCCACCCGCGCCGCGCGCGGTTCCGCCGGTGCGGCGATACGTGCCGGCCCGACATAGGCGAGCGGCAGGAACAGCGTGAAAGTGCTGCCGGCGCCTGGCTTGCTGCGCAGTTGAATTTCGCCGCCCAACAGGTTTGAGAGTTCGCGGCTGATGGCGAGGCCAAGCCCCGTTCCGCCATACCGGCGATTGGTGCTGGCGTCCGCCTGCTGAAACGCCTCGAAGATGATGCGCTGTTTCTCCACAGGTATGCCAATACCGGTATCCGTCACTTCGAACGCTATCACCGTGGAGGCACTGTTCAGCACGGGCTGATCCTGCGTCCACCCTTTTGCCGCCGGCCAGATGGTGAGCTTCACACCGCCATGTTCCGTGAACTTTATGGCGTTCGATAACAGGTTCTTCAATACTTGTTGCAGACGCTTGGAATCGGTGGTGATGGCCCGCAAGGCAGGGTCGATGGCAAGATCGAACGAGAGGCCCCGTCGTTCCGCTTCGTGCCGGAACGGACGCGTCACCGTATCGGCAAGATGATGCAGCAGGATGTCTTCCGCATCCACGGAGACGGTGCCGGATTCGATTTTGGAAAGATCTAGGATGTCACTGATCAGATTGAGCAGATCGGTGCCGGCGCCGTGAATTGTGCGAGCGAACTCCACTTGCCGCGCGGTCAGATTGCCCTCCGGATTGTCGGTGAGTTGCTGTCCCAGGATAAGGATGCTGTTAAGCGGCGTGCGGAGTTCGTGCGACATGTTCGCCAGGAACTCCGACTTGTATTTCGACGTCAGCGCCAGTTCGGTCGCTTTTTCCTCGACGGCGCGGCGAGCCTGCTCGATTTCCTGGTTCTTGCGCTCCACCTCGGCGTTCTGCTCGGCAAGCTGTTGCGCTTTCTGCTCCAATTGCTCGTTCGTCAGCTGCAACTCGGTCTGCTGGGTCTGCAATTCTGTCGCCAACTGTTGCGATTGCTTCAGCAATCCTTCGGTCTGCATCGTCGCCTCGATGCTGTTGAGCACGATGCCAATGCCGGCAGTCAATTGATCCAGAAATGTTTTTTGCAGTTCGGTGAAGGGCGAGACAGAGGCGAGCTCAATCACCGCTTTCACCTGGCCCTCGAACAGAACCGGCAGGATGATCAGGTTGCGCGGCCGCATTTTGAACATGCCCGAGCGTATCGGCACGACGTCGGGCGGCGGCTCGGTGATCAGGATGGGCCGCGCATCGATGGCGCATTGGCCGATCAGACCTTCGCCCATGCGCAGTGCGGCAGCGTGGCCTTCCGAGCCTTCGTCCGCGTAGGAGGACAGAAGCTTGAGGTGGGCCGTGCCTTCTGTGCTGACGAGATAGATGACGCCATTCTGCGCTGCGACTTGCGGCGCGAGTTCCGCGAGCAACATGCGCCCGACCGCGGTGAGGTCGCGCTGGCCCTGCAACATGTTGATGAATTTCGCGAGATTTGTTTTGAGCCAATCCTGTTCGGTATTGCGCTCCGTGGTCAGGCGCAAATTGCCGATCATGGTGTTGATGTTGTCTTTCAATTCCGCGACTTCGCCGCGCGCCTCTACCTGAATTGAGCGCGTCAGGTCGCCCTTGGTGACCGCGGTCGCCACTTCCGCGATGGCGCGCACCTGGGTGGTCAGGTTGGCCGCGAGCAAATTCACGTTGCCGGTCAGATCCTTCCAGGTGCCCGCGGCACCGGGAACGTTCGCCTGGCCGCCAAGCCGTCCTTCCACGCCCACTTCGCGCGCAACGGTCGTCACCTGGTCGGCAAAGGTCGCGAGTGTGTTCGTCATGTTGTTTATGGTTTCGGCCAGCGCCGCGACCTCGCCCTTCGATTTCACGGCGAGATTCTGCTTCAAATCGCCGTCGGCCACCGCCGTCACGACTTTTACGATGCCGCGCACCTGCTCCGTCAGGTTCGCCGCCATGACGTTCACCGTATCGGTCAAATCCTTCCAGGTGCCGGCGACGCCCGACACCTGCGCCTGGCCGCCCAGCTTGCCTTCGGTGCCCACTTCGCGGGCCACGCGCGTCACTTCCGAGGCGAAGGCGTTCAACTGATCCACCATCGTATTTATGGTGTTTTTCAGTTCCAGGATTTCGCCCTTCACGTCGACCGTAATCTTGCGCGAGAGGTCGCCGCGCGCAACCGCCGTGGTCACCTCGGCGATGTTGCGCACCTGCGTCGTCAAATTGGCGGCCAGCAGATTGACGTTGTCGGTCAGGTCTTTCCACGTGCCGCCGACACCGGGCACTACCGCCTGGCCGCCGAGCCGGCCCTCAGTGCCGACTTCGCGTGCGACGCGCGTCACTTCGGCGGCGAAGGAGCGCAACTGCTCCACCATCGTGTTCAACGTTTCCTTGAGGAGCAGGATTTCGCCGCGCACATCCACGGTAATTTTCTTCGAGAGATCGCCGTTCGCGATGGCGGTGGCGACTTCAGCGATATTGCGCACCTGGCCGGTCAGGTTGGAGGCCATGAAATTGACGTTGTCGGTAAGATCCTTCCACGTACCGGCAACGCCCGGCACGGCGGCCTGGCCGCCGAGCTTGCCTTCCGTGCCGACCTCGCGCGCAACGCGCGTCACCTCGGAGGCGAAGGCGTTCAATTGATCCACCATGGTATTGATGGTGTTCTTGAGCTCGAGGATTTCGCCCTTCACGTCCACCGTGATCTTGCGGGAGAGATCGCCGCGAGCGACCGCGGTTGTCACTTCAGCAATGTTACGCACCTGCGCGGTAAGGTTGCCCGCCATGGAATTGACGTTGTCCGTCAGATCCTTCCAGGTGCCGGCCACACCCGGCACCTGCGCCTGGCCGGCCAGCCGCCCCTCAGTGCCCACTTCGCGCGCGACGCGCGTCACCTCGCCGGCGAACCGGTTGAGCTGATCCACCATCGTATTGAGCGTTTCCTTGAGCTGCAGGATTTCGCCCCTGACGTCCACGGTGATCTTGCGCGACAGATCGCCATTGGCGATGGCGGTTGCTACTTCGGCGATGTTGCGCACCTGCCCGGTCAAATTGCCGGCCATGGAGTTGACGCTGTCGGTCAGATCCTTCCACGTGCCGGCGACGCCCGGCACCTGCGCCTGGCCGCCGAGCCGCCCCTCGGTACCGACCTCGCGCGCGACACGCGTGACCTCGCCGGCGAAGGCATTGAGCTGATCGACCATCGTATTGATGGTCTGCTTCAGTTGCAGGATTTCGCCACTGACATTCACCGTGATCTTTTTCGAAAGATCGCCCTGCGCCACCGCCGTTGCCACTTCGGCGATGTTGCGGACCTGGGCGGTCAGATTGCCCGCCATCGAATTCACGCTCTCGGTCAGGTCCTTCCAGGTGCCGGCGACGCCGAGCACATTGGCTTGCCCACCGAGCCGGCCATCGGTGCCGACCTCGCGCGCGACCCGGGTGACTTCGCCGGCAAAGGCGTTGAGCTGGTCGACCATCGTGTTGATGGTCTCCTTCAGTTGCAGGATCTCGCCGCTGACATTGACCGTGATCTTCTTTGACAAGTCGCCGCGGGCGATCGCGGTCGAAACCTCGGCGATATTGCGTACCTGCGCCGTCAGGTTGCCGGCCATGAAGTTGACGCTGTCGGTCAGATCCTTCCAGGTGCCGGCCACACCCGGCACCTGCGCCTGGCCGCCGAGCCG
>DATJOH010000307.1:0-7880 GCA_035507235.1 Acetobacteraceae bacterium | reverse complement strand
GCGCAACCTTACCGTGCTCGGAATCGTCATGGCCGGCGACGCGGCGCCCGACAACGAAGCGGCGATCACCCGCCACGGCCACACGCGCATCCTGGCGCGCCTGCCCCGCCTCTCGCCGCTCACGCCAGCTTCTGTCGCGCGCGCGAGCGCTGGTGACTGGCCGTCGGCGCCGGGCATCCCTAGAATGGCGCCGTGAGCATGACCGACGGACCCGCGCGACCCGATCTGCCCCAGGCGCCGGCGGCGCGCCTTGGCGCCGAGCTACGTGAAGCCCGCCGCCAGCAGGGCTGGGACCTGGCGCAGTTGGCCGGCAGCCTGCGTATCCGCCAGACCTATCTGGAAGCCATTGAAAGCGGCCGCATTTCGGATCTGCCCGGCACCACCTACGCACTCGGCTTCGTGCGCGCCTATGCCAGCGCCCTCGGCCTGCCGGCGGAGGACGCGGCACGCCGCTTCCGCGCCGAGGCGGAGCAGGTGCATGGCCGTCCGGCGCTGCGATTTCCGGCGCCGGTGCCGCGCCAGGGCGTGCCCGTGGGGGCGCTTACCCTGCTTGGTGCCGTCATTCTCGCCGGCGCCTATGGCGGCTGGTACTGGGTGACCGAGCACCGCGCCGCGAAAGTGGAGGTGGTGCCGCCCATCCCCGATCGCCTGCAGCCCGCGGGGCCGAAGCCCGCGCCCTCGCCGCAAGTGGCGACCATCCTGCCAAACACGGCGCCCCCCGCGGCAGTGCCCCCGGCGCCCCCGACAGCGACCCCAGCGCCGTCAAGCCCGACGCCGCAACCGGCGCCGGCCACGCCGCCCCAGACCACCGCCGTGGCACCGCCCCAGCCCGCCCCGGCAACCACCGCGCCTGCCGTTGTTCCGCAAGCGACACCAGTTACGCCCGCTGGCGCCCGCATCGTGGTGAAGGCGACGGCGGATGCCTGGATCACTGTCAAGCAGCCGAACGGGCCGCCGGTGCTGAACAAGCTGCTGCATGCCGGCGATACCTGGTCGGTGCCGACGGACAAGACCGGGTTGCTGATGACCACCGGCAATGCCGGCGGCACCGAAATCGACGTGGACGGCGCGCCGATCCCTGGCAGCCTCGGCACCAGCGGCATGGTGCGCCGCGACGTGCCGTTGGACGCCGACCTGCTGAAATCCGGCAATCTGCCGCCGCCGAAGCCCAAGGCGAAGCCGCACCCAGCGGCCGCCCCGGACGATTCGACGGTAAACTAGGCCGTTACGGCGCCTTTTCGACCTGGCCGCGAATTTCCCCGCCCGGGTGCGCCGCGGTGTGCACGTTCACGTACCAGTTGCCAGCCTCCAGCGACGCGACCTGGCTATCCGTGAGCGTGGCGCTGCCGGTGACCGGCATGGTCGGCGTCACGGCCAGCGGCACCAGCACCCCGGCATTTGCGCCGGCGGGCGCCGGGCCATGGAAATGCGCCATGGTGGCGGGGCCGGAGAGGCCGGACCAGGTGACGGTGTAGTCCAGCTTTTTGGTGGCCGGATCGAATGTGGCCTCGGCGGTGCCAGTGCCGGCGGAGCCGGTTGGCGGCACCTCGGCGCTACCCTTCAAGTCGGCGTGAAAATGCTCGGCCGCGCGCGCGGCGAGCGGTGCAGCGAGCAGGCAGGTGGCGAGCAGAATTGTTTTCAGCATGCGGTTGTCTCCCTCGGCCGAATGCCCCGATGCGCCCGGCAGGACTTGAACCCGCAACCTAGCCGTTATGAGCGGCCCGCTCTAACCAGTTGAGCTACAGGCGCATGGGGCGCGTAGGGATGCCTGAGAGATGGGGCGGCGGCAATATGGCGCTTTTCCGCAGTGCGCGGCAACGCGCTGGCGGGAAGCGCGTTGAGGATTCGTGACGATGGAGGCCGCGTGACATGCTGCCAACCGGCGTTCGCTTCATGCTGCTGCACGGTGCCGGCGGTTTCCTGACCGGGACCGTCATGACCGCGCTGCTGCTGTTCTTCGGCCCGGCGCAACTTCATACGCTGATCCTCGATGCGGATAACGCGCCGCTGCCGTTGTTGCTGCTGTGGTTTTTCTTCGGCCTTACCTTCGGCGGCGCGCAGATCGGTGCGGCCGTGATGGCGCTTGCGGAGGGCTGAGCGCTCAGCTCGTTATTGGGCAGGCGGATGCTCCCTGACCGCGTCCATGACGCGCGTCGTGTAAACCAACGCCGCCCCGGCATTGACGGCGATCGCGACGCCGAGCGCCTCGGCGATTTCGTCCCTGGTTGCGCCATGACGGAGCGCGGCATCGGTGTGCACCGTGATGCAGCCGTCGCAGCGTGCCGTGACCGCCACCGCGAGGGCGATCAGCTCGCGCACTTTCGCCCCGAGCAGATCCTTCTTTTGCCCGGCCGAGCTGAGTTCGACATATCCCTTGATGGTGTCAGGGCTGAGCTGGCCGACTTCCTTTACGCCGGCGGCCAGCTGCTTGCGATATTCATTCCAATCTAGCATCATGATGGTGCCCTCCGAGGTGAGCATTTGCGGTTGGCGGCAATGCGCGGACGGTTCGGTTGAGTAAGGCAAGTATTTCTTTTTTGAAAAAAAGAAACAAAAAACTTTTGCTCTTTGCTCACGGCCCCGGACGCTACGCACGGGGGGCGGGGGGCTAAGGCCCCGCACCTTCCTACTTCTTGGGTCCTACGACGGCGAAAATGGCGTTCTGCGGGTCCATGGCGTTGATGATGTAACTGCCGCCCGGCACTTCCGCCGGGCCGTGCAGGATGTTGCCGCCAGCCGATTTTATCCGGTCCGCGGCCGCATCGATATTATCGACGTTGAAATAATAGAGCCAGTACGGCACCGGCTCCTGCGGCATCTTGGTCATAACGCCGCCGAAATCGGTTTCGCCGGCGGCGAACAGGCGATATTGACCCATGGGCCCCATGTCGTGGGTGCCGGTTTCCTTGAAGCCGTACAGTTTTTCGTAGAAGGCCAGCGCCGTGTTGCCGTCCGCGGCATGCAGTTCGTGCCAGCCGATGTGGCCTGGCGTGCCGAGGGCGGCCGGGGGGCGGGTCTCGCGCGGTTCGGGTTTCATGATGAGGAAGACGGCGCCTTGCGGATCGGCGGCGACGGCGAAGCGGCCGACGGTGGGGATGGTGTAGGGCTCGCGATGGATGATGCCGCCCGCTTCCTTGATTTTCGCAGCCGCTTCGTCCGCGTCCTCGACATGAATATAACCGAGCCAGCCGGCGCGGGCGCCTTTCTTGCGCGCCTCCTCGGGGAGGATCATCAGGCCGGCGACGCCGGCATCGCCTGCGGTGAAGAGAGTATAATGCGCATCCGGAACGCCGGAATCCTGTGTTCCCCAGCCAACGACATGCGTATAAAATTTCTCGGCGGCGGCGACATCGTCGGCCATGAATTCATACCAGAAGAATTTGCCTGGGTTGGGCATGGATCGTTTCCTCGTTGATGTATGGCGGGCGGTTGTTGCGTTTTCCGGGCACGGCGCCGGCAGGCCGAAGTCGCGATGAACCTATCGCGGTTGGCGCCGATTTGCCTGAGGTTTTGCGCATTGTTATCAGCGACGCTGCCGGATGTCAAAGCCGGCGGATCGTGGACGCGATTCGATGATATAGCAAAGAGCAAAAGTTCTTTGCTTCTTTCTTTCAAGAAAGAAGTCTTTCTTCTACCTGTTATCCAACTCCGCCAGCGTCCAGGCAATATTCCGCCGCACCATCGGCATGCGGCCGGCAAGGGTCATGGCGGCATTGCGCAGTGTGCGCAGGGGCGCGCTGCGGACGGTTGCTATCCGGGTGAGCCTATCTGTCTGCGAAACGATACGCTTGGCGATGCGATGGCGGGACGCGGCCCAGGCGTCGAGCGGCGCGGTGTTGCCGGTGCGCAGCGCCTCGGCGAGCGGGGCGGCGAGTGCTACGCCATCCTGGATGCCAGTATTCATGCCCTGGCCGCCGGCGGGGCTGTGCACGTGGGCGGCGTCGCCGCAGAGCAGCAGGCGGTCGCGCCGCGGCGTGGCTGAGACGCGGTGCTGGATGTGGAAACGCGACGCCCAGGCGACTTCGCGAATGCGGGCGCGGGGCGCGGTGGGGCCATCTTCGTCGAGGATGCGTTGCATGTCGGCAAGGGTTGGCGTTTCCGCGGCCCCCGGCAAGGTGGCGACGATACGGAAATGATCGCCGGGCAGCGGCGCCACGAGGGTGACGCCGCGGGCGGAGAGGAAGAGGCTGATTTCGATGCCCGGCAAGGGCCAGTCCATGATGACGTCGGCCAGGCCGAAGGTTTGCGGGTAATTGCCGCCCACGAATTCGATGCCCGCCTGCGTGCGGACAATGCTGTGGCCGCCATCAGCGCCGATCACGTATTTTGCGCGGACGGTGTGGGCGATGTCGTCGCGCGTAATGGTTGCGGTGACGCCATCCGCGTCGGGCTGCAGCGCCGTCAGGGTTGCGGGACGGAGGATATCGCCGCCGGCCTGGCGCAGATGACGCAGCAGCACGGCTTCCGTGCGGTTCTGCGGACAGAGCAGGGCGAACGGATAAGGGGTGTCCAGGCCGGCAAAGGAAATATGGATGAGCTCGCGGTCGCGATCACGCACGCGGGCGTCGGTTGTCTTGACGCCCTGGGTGATCAGGTCATCGGCGATGCCGAGCGGGGCGAGCACTTCCAGCGTGCGGGCATGAACCACCGCGGCGCGCGACGTGTTGGCGCCTTCCGCCTGCTTGTCGATGATGAGCGGCGCCAGGCTTAGCTGGCGCAGCGCGGCGGCCAGCGCCAGGCCGGTTGGGCCAGCGCCGACGATGAGGATATCCGTAGTTTCCGGTAGGTCTGCCATGGCCCATTCCTCGTGTCGCCAGGGATGGTAACGGGCCTGGACGCTGGTCGTTGCGTGGCGCCCCGCCTCTGGCGGCTAAAAGAAGGGTTCTTTTTTGAAAAAAAGAACCAAAAAACTTTTGCTCATTTCGGGCAGCATAGGGTTCGCCGGATTAAACGAAACGCGGGACGCATTTTCAAAAAGTTTTTTGCTTCTTTTTTTCAAAAAAGAAGTCCTTCCCTTCCTTAATACCGATACAGTTCGTGCTTGAACGGCCCCTGAGCGCTCGCCAACCCAAGATACTCCGCCTGCTTCGCCGAAAGTTGCGTCAACGTAGCGCCCACCTTAGCAAGGTGCAACGCAGCGACTTTTTCGTCGAGGTGTTTTGGCAGCGTATAGACGCGGCGCTCGTATTTGCCTGGTGGCGCGGTGAAGAGCTCGATCTGGGCCAGCACCTGGTTGGTGAAGCTGGCGGACATGACGAAGCTCGGGTGGCCGGTGGCATTGCCGAGATTGACCAGCCGCCCTTCGGACAGCACGATCAGCCGCTTGCCGTTCGGGAACACCACTTCGTCCACCTGCGGCTTTACGTTGTCCCAGGTGTAATTGCGCAGGCTGGCGATCTGAATTTCGCTATCGAAATGGCCGATATTGCAGACGATGGCGCGGTGCTTCATGTCACGCATGTGGTCGAGCGTGATGACGTCGAGATTGCCGGTGGCGGTGACGAAGATGTCGCCGCGCGGCGCGGCGTCCTCCATGGTGACGACTTCATAGCCTTCCATCGCCGCCTGCAGGGCGCAGATCGGATCGACTTCGGTGACCAGCACGCGGCAGCCGGCCTGGCGGAGCGAGGCGGCTGAGCCCTTGCCGACATCGCCGTATCCGGCGACCACGGCGACCTTGCCGGACATCATGACGTCGGTGCCGCGGCGGATGGCGTCCACGAGCGATTCACGGCAGCCGTAGAGATTGTCGAATTTCGATTTGGTTACGCTGTCATTGATGTTGAACGCGGGCACCAGCAGCGAGCCGTCCTTCGCCATTTGCCGCAGGCGCAGCACGCCGGTGGTGGTTTCTTCCGAAATGCCGCGGATATGGGCGAATTTTTCCGGGTATTTGTCGTGCATCAGCTTGGTCAGATCCCCGCCATCGTCGAGGATCATGTTGGGCTCCCAGCCGCCCGGACCCGAAATGGTCTGCTCGATGCACCACCAGAATTCGTCTTCGTCCATGCCTTTCCAGGCGAACACCGGAATGCCGGCGGCGGCGATGGCGGCGGCGGCATGATCCTGGGTGGAAAAGATGTTGCAGGAGGACCAGCGGACAGTCGCGCCGAGGGCGATCAAGGTTTCGATCAGCACGGCGGTCTGGATGGTCATGTGCAGGCAGCCGGCGATGCGGGCGCCGGCGAGCGGCCTAGCGGCGCCGTATTCGGCGCGCAGGGCCATCAGGCCGGGCATTTCGTCCTCGGCCATGGAGATTTCCTTGCGGCCCCAGGCGGCGAGGGCGAAATCGCGGACTTTGTAGTCCTGGGGGGTGAGGGTGTCTGGCATAGGGGGCTCCTGAAGGCGGCCCGGTAGAGCAAAGGCGGCGCCGCCTGGCAACTCCGCCTGATGAGCGGGAGGCGGCGGCGCTGCCGACGTGCGGACCGGGAATGCGGCCGCTTCCTACGTGGCGGGCTGCATCACGTTCATCTCCGGGCCTCCGCGGTGCCGCCGGTAGGCCGGAATTTCCGCCGAGTGCGGCGTCCATCGATCGTCCCGGCCGAAAGTGGGAGCTTCTCTGGGATGGCGGGCGGCGCGGTCGCCTAGCGTAGGGGCCTGGAGCGAGCCGAAGTGAGAGCTCATTCGGCCTGTAGCTTGCCGAGCGCGGGTCGGCGTTCGTTGCCACTGGCCTCCCTGGTGCAAGCGGTGCCGCAGGAATGGGAGCCTTGGCCGTCGGCCGGGATTGCGCCCATGGATTCAGCAGCCTAACGTTTTGGGTCGCGCATGAGGGTGGCGCATCGTGCCGTGTAAAAAACGGCCAGGCTGCATCTGAAAGTTGGCGCGGCAGAACGTCAAAATTTGGGCACAAGCCCAAGACCAGGGGAATTCTTCATGATCCGTTCCACTCTCCTGGCCGCGACAGTGCTCGCGGCCGCGTTTGCGCAGCATGCCAACGCGAAATCCTACAATTTCAAAACCATCAAGGACGGCAAGGGCCTGAATACGTCCATGCACGGCATCAATGACAGCGGCGTCGGCGTCGGCGGTGTGTTCGACCAGGGCTCTACGGAGCGGCCCTGCTTCGTACTGACGGGCAAGGTGAAGACGCCACTGAACGACCCCAAGGGTGTCAATGGCACGGAGTGCTGGGGTATCAGTTCCACCGGTACCATTGTCGGCGACTATTTCGACGCCAACACCAACCAGGTGGGCTACATTTACAGCAATGGCACCTTTACCGACATCATGCCGCCGAAGGCCACCGCCACCGTCGTTTACGGCGTCAATGCGTCCAATGTCGTGACCGGCTATTATATCACGAAATCAGGCGAGCAAATCGGCTTCCTGTACGACGGCACCACCTACACCGACATCAAAATCAAAGGTGGCAGCACCACTGAAGGTTTCGGTATCAACGATTCAGGCGACTACACTGTCTCCACCGTGCTGAGTGACGGCTACACCCATTCCTACCTGGTGCATAACGGAACCATGACGGAAATCATTTTTCCGAAAATGGTGCAGGTTGCCGCGCACCAACTGACCAACAAGGGTCTGGTTGTCGCTACTGTCATCAGCGCCAAGAACGTTTACTACGCCGGCGTTTTCGATTCCAAGAAGCAGACCTATGTGAAGGTCGCCGATCCTGACGGCACCACCACCATCGGCGACGGTATCAACGACCAGCACGAAATCGCCGGCCGCTTCATTGACAGCAGCAACAACAGCTACGGCTACATCGCCACGGGCAAATAAATGATATCCGAAGCGCCGGGTGCCCCACCAAGAAAATCTGCGCGGGGCACATGCGGTAACTGGTAGCGGAACAAAGCCTGCGGCGGCGCGGTCGATTCCACTTCAATGCGGCGCGCCGCCGCAAGCGCCTCAGCGCGTTGAGG
>DATJOH010000306.1:0-5994 GCA_035507235.1 Acetobacteraceae bacterium | reverse complement strand
ATAAAAGTCTTTTGCTTCTTTTCTTCAGAAAAGAAGTCCTTTCTTGCCTGTTCTCCTATTCGCCCCACCTTTCTTTCAAAAAAGAACCCTTCCTTACTCACTCTCCCGCTCCTCCCGAATCCTAGCCCAATATTCCAGCCGCTTGCCGATTTCCCGTTCAAAACCCCGATCCTTCGGCGCGTAGAACTGCGCGCGCGGCATGCCGTCGGGAAAATAATTCTGGCCGGAGAACGCGGCTTCTGTTTCGTGATCGTACTCGTAGCCGGCGCCGTAGCCGAGTTTTTTCATGAGTTTCGTAGGCGCGTTCAGGATGTGCGCCGGCGGCATCAGGCTGCCGGTTTCGCGGGCGCTCCGCATGGCGGCGCCGATGGCGGTGTAGGCGGCGTTCGATTTCGGCGCGGTAGCGAGATAAATCACCGCTTGCGCGATGGCGAGTTCGCCTTCGGGACTGCCGAGGCGCTCGTACGCGTCCCAGGCGGCCAGCGTCTGCGGTAGCGCCTGCGGATCGGCCAGGCCGATATCCTCGCTGGCGAAACGGGTCAGCCGGCGTGCGATATAGCGCGGGTCCTCACCGCCGGCGAGCATGCGCGCGAACCAGTACAAGGCGGCGTCCGCGTCCGAGCCGCGGAGCGATTTGTGCAGTGCCGATATGAGGTTGAAATGTTCCTCGCGGTCGCGATCGTAGAGGGCGGCGCGGCGGGCGAGGTGCTCGGCGAGGGCGGCGGCATCGAGGGCAGGTTCGGGCGGCTGGTCGGCAAGTTGTTCCACCATGTTGAGAAGGTAGCGGCCGTCGCCGTCAGCCATGGCCTTCAGCGCGGACCGTGCTTCGGGTGTGAGGGGCAGTTGATGGCCGAGCAGCTGTTCCGCCCGGTCCAGGAGGGTGGTGAGGGCAGCATCGTCGAGCCGGCGGAGTACCAGGACCTGGCAGCGCGAGAGGAGCGCGCCGTTCAGCGCGAAGGAGGGGTTTTCGGTGGTGGCGCCGACCAGCACTACCGTGCCGTCCTCCACGACGGGCAGAAAGCCGTCCTGCTGGGCGCGGTTGAAGCGGTGGATTTCGTCCACGAACAGGAGGGTGGCCTGGCCATGGACGCGGCGGTGGCGGGCTTCCTCGAAGGCGCGTTTCAGGTCGGCGACGCCGGAAAACACCGCCGAAAGCTGCACGAAATGCAGATCTGCGGCGGCGGCGAGCAGGCGGGCGATGCTGGTTTTGCCGACGCCCGGGGGACCCCAGAGGATGAGGCTGACCAGATGACCGCGGCTGGTCATGCGCGTGAGAACGCCTTCCGGGCCGACCAGCTGATCCTGGCCTACGATGTCGGCGAGCGCTGCCGGGCGCATGCGGTCCGCGAGTGGCCGCGCGGCGTCGTTCGCCGGAGGCGGTTCGGGTGCGAACAGGCTGGTCTGGTCAGGTTTAGGCATGGCCGGTGCAGAGGTGGGGGTAGATGCATCCGTTCGGCAACAGGGTGAGGCGAAATTGCAGCGGTTTTGCCACCGGCTTGTTTTCCGTCCAAACTTTGCCCACAGATATCTCGTTATGGGGCCGGTCCGGGAGCGACCGTGCCGAAGCGCCACTCAAGAAGGAGTTCAGGCCTTGCGTAAGATCACGATTTTCGGACTCTCCGTCGCCGCCTTGGCGGCGAGTGGCTGGATCGCAACCGCGAGCGCCCAGGCGACGCCGGATGCTTCCAGCCCCGCCCCGGACAGCAGCGCCGCGCCCGCGGCCGATAGCAGCACAGCGCCCGCAGCCGATAGCAGCGCGGCGCCCGCGCCGATGAAGCACCACGTGCACCACCATCACATGGCCTCCAAGTCGAAGGGCGGTTCGAGCGGCGATGCCGCTGTTGAGGATCTGAACGCCCAGAGCCTGGACGCCGCGAAGTCCGGCAAGCCGTTCACGCCGTCCTCGGCGACGCCCGCGGCCGCGACCTCGGAAACGAAGCCGGCCGCGAAGCCGATGCACCACCATCACCATCACAAGGCGGCGGCGAAGCCGGCCGCGGATAGCTCGGCGGCGCCCTCGTCCGACAGCAGCACGCCGCCGGCGTCCGATAGCAGCACACCGTCGGACAGCACGCCGAAGTAAGGGTTTGTGCCAGGGTCCGGGGTTGTTGCCTCGGACCAGCTGGCGCGACATTACGGCGCCTGGCGCCGCTTTTCAGGGCGGCGAACGGCCGCCGTTCAGTCCGGCAAGCCCTCGCCTGGTGCCAGTTCCAGCCACATGGCGTTGAGCGCGGCGAAGGCGCAGGCGAGGCCCAGGCCGAGAATCCAACTGAAATACCACATGCGTGGGCCTCCTCAGTAAGCGGTGTGCGAATCCTGCTGGATATGTGCCGCCGTGACCGGCCCGCGCAGCACGTAATAAACCCACGCGGTGTAGCCGATCACGACGGGCAGGATGACGACCGTCGCAATGGTCATGACCACGAGGGTGGTCAAGCTCGAGGACGCGTCCCACAGCGTGAGGCTGGAGGCGGGGTCGATCGAGGACGGCAACATGAACGGAAACAGGCTGAAGCCTGCCGTTGCAATGATGCCGGCAATGGCCTTGCCGCTTGAGATGAAAGCAGCGACCGGCCATTTCCCGCCGCGCAGGAGCAGAACCGCGAGCGCCGCGCCCGCAATGCCGACCACCGGCGCAACCAGCATCCAGGGATGGGCGCCGTAATTGTCGAACAGCGCGCCGGTTTGCCGGATGACGGTTTTGCCGAGCGGGTTGGACGGGGCGGCGACGCCGGCGAAACTCTTCAACACATAGGCGGGCAAACGGGATGCCCAGGCGCCACCGGCCGCAAACAGGGCAATCGTTGCCACTCCGGCATACGTGCCGAAGCGTCGGGCGCGGTCGCGGATTGCGCCCTCGGTCTTGCAGCCGAGATAGGCGGCGCCGTGCAGCGCCATCATGGCAACGCTGAGCAGGCCGCACAGCAGGGCGAACGGCGTGAACAGGCCGAGCAGCGACCCTTCGTAGCTCATGCGCAGCATCGGATCGAAACGGAACGGCACGCCCAGCAGCACGTTGCCGAAGGCGACGCCAAACACCAGAGCCGGAACGAACCCGCCGAGGAAGAGCGCGGCATCCCAGGTGGCACGCCAGCGTGGCGGCGCGAGTTTGCTGCGGTATTTAAACCCCACCGGACGCAAAATGAGCGCGAACAACAGCAGCAACATGGCGAAGTAGAAGCCGGAGAAGGCAACGCCGTAGAGCGGTGGAAAAGCGGCGAAAATGGCGCCGGCGCCAAGAATGAGCCAGACCTGATTGCCTTCCCAGACCGGCCCCACCGTATTGATGACGACACGGCGTTCCATATCCTCGCGGGCGACGACGGGCAGCAGGATGGCGACGCCCATGTCGAACCCGTCCATGACCGCGATACCGATCAGCAGCACGCCGAGCAGCGCCCACCAGAGCAGGCGGAAAATTTCATATTCCGGCATGGTACGTCTCCTACTCGGCCGCCGAAGGGAGGGCCGGCATCGATGGCTGGAGTTCGAGCAACCCATCCGGTCCGCCGCGTATGGTGCGCACCATGAGATAGATTTCCACCACCGCGAGCGCGGAATAAAACAGCACGAAGCCGACGAGCGAAAACAGTACGTCGCCGGCCGGTACGCTGGAAACCGAGAGGAAGGTCGGCAGCACGCCGTCGATCGTCCAGGGTTGCCGGCCGCCTTCGGCGACATACCAGCCGAGTTCGGCGGCGATCCACGGCAGCGGCAACGACCATTGGCAGAGTTGCAGCAGCCAGCGCCGCCGTTCCAGTTGGCGCGCCGAGGCGATCCAGAACATCGCGGCGAACAGCGCAATGAAATAGAAGCCGAGGCCGACCATGATGCGGAAGCACCAGAATAGTGGCACCACCGCCGGCACGGTGTCCCAGGACGCCGCGGTGATTTCCGCCGGTGTCGCATCGGTGACGTTCGGCGTGTAGCGCTTCAGCAGCAAGGCATAGCCGAGATCGTTCACGTGCGCATCGAACAGGTCCCGCAGCTTCGCGTCACCCGGCGTGGCGCGCAGTCCCTCCATGGCCTTGTAGGCGAGCATGCCGCTCTGGATGCGCTGCGCTGAGAGCGCAACGAGATTATTTATGCCGGCGACCTGGCCGGTGAGGGAGCGCGTTGCGATTATGCCGAGGATGTAAGGCACCCGCACGGCATCATCCGTGTGATGGGTTTTCATGTTCGGCAGGCCGACAATGGTGAAGGAGGCGGGCGCCGGTTCGGTGTTCCACATCGCCTCGATGGCGGCGATTTTCATTTTCTGGTTTTCGCCGGCGGTGTAACCGCTCTCATCGCCCAACACGACCACCGACAATGCGGCGGCAAGGCCGAAACTCGCGGCAACCGTCATGGATCGTATGGCGAGGCCGCGATACCGGTCGCGCAGCAGATAGAAGGCGCTGATCGAAAGCACGAACATCGCGCCGGTGACGTAACCTGCGGAGACCGTGTGGACGAATTTTGCTTGCGCAACCGGGTTGAACAGCACGGCGGTGAAATCCGTGACTTCCATGCGCATGGTGGCAAGTTTGAAGCGGGCGCCGACGGGATGCTGCATCCAGCCATTCGCGATCAGGATCCAGAGCGCGGAGAGATTGCTGCCGAGGGCGACCAGACAGGTGACGATCAGATGCTGCACGCGGCTGAGCCGGTTCCAGCCGAAAAAGAACAGACCGATGAAGCTGGCTTCGAGAAAAAACGCCATCAGGCCTTCGATGGCCAGCGGCGCGCCGAAAATGTCGCCAACGTAATGGGCGTAATAGGCCCAGTTGGTGCCGAACTGGAATTCCATGGTAATGCCGGTGGCGACACCCATGGCGAAATTAATGCCGAACAGCATGCCCCAGAATTTCACCATGTCGCGCCAGATCGTGCGGCCGGTGGTGACGTAAATGCTCTCCATGATGGCAAGCAGGACGGAAAGGCCGAGCGTTAGCGGCACGAAGAGGAAGTGATACATCGCGGTCATGCCGAATTGCAGGCGCGACAGCGTGACGACGTCCATGCCCGATTACTCCTGCGGCGCGGCGGGGTCGCCGGCGATGTGGGTTGCAATATCCGGAAAGTTCCGGTGTGCCGGTGAAAAGAACAGAAAATAGATCGCCGCCAGCGCCGCGAGTTTCGCGGCAAGCAAAAGCGCCAGATCCCGTCGCAGGGATTTCGGCAGGGGCTGCGTGACCTCGCCAGGATCAGTCATCATGGCTTTGCATCGAAGGCGGTGCCTGCGCAATGCGGCGAGGGTGGAGAACATTGTCGCGCCCATGGCCGCCATGACCGACGTCAACGCCATTTTGCCGAAGACGGAAATACATTTGCGGTTTCATTGACGCGCCGCCGCCCGCGTGGACGCAAGTCACGCCGCCGTATAGCCGTCGTGCGAGGCATGCGCGGCCTGCGGGGCGTCAGGCCGGCCTATTACGTGAAGAGCTTCACGAGGCCGAGCGAGGTGAGCGCCACGATGCCCCAGGCGCAGGCGGCCAACGCCAGCGGACGCACGCCGCGCGCCGCGAGCCGCCGCACATCGGTGGAAAGCCCCATGGCCGCGAGCGCCATGGTCAGCAGCCAGGAGGTAATCGGCGCGACGTTCGCACGCAGGGCGGGCGTCACCAGCCCGGTGCTGTTCACCAGGATCAGCGCCACGAAGCCCAGCACGAACAGCGGAAATTGCACCCTGCCGCGACGCCCGGTGGCGCCGGCCCGCTGGCGCAGGGCCAGAACCAGTACCAACGGCGCCAGCAGCGCGACGCGTGCCAGCTTGGCGATGGTGCCGAAGCCGCCGGCTGCCGGACCGGCCTGGAACGCGGCCGCCACCACCTGCGCCACTTCATGGATGGAGGCGCCGGCCCATAAACCGTAGGCGCGCGGCGAAAGATGGAGGGCCGCCGGCAGCGCGGGATAAAGGAACATTGCGGCGGTGCCGAACAGCGTCACGCAGGCGACGGCATAGGCCACATCCTCGTCCGAGCCTTCGGTGACCGTGTTGGTCGCGATGACCGC
>DATJOH010000305.1:0-4530 GCA_035507235.1 Acetobacteraceae bacterium | reverse complement strand
GGACACGACGAACCAGAGCGAGAGCGGCACCAGGGCGGCGGCGGTCATGCGCTCCACCCACCAATGGTGCGTGCCCGCCTTGGCGGCGCCGAGGCCGCGGGCGCGGCCGAGTTTGCTGCGCATGACGCGCACATGGTCCGGTTGCTGTGCCATGGCGGTCAGCCCCCCAACTGGCTGTAGGCGGTGACCCAGATGACGACCGTGCACAGGATGGTGGCGCCGAACAGCAGCCAGGTTCCGCGGTTGAGGCCGGGTTTGGCGAAGCCATAGCCCATGTCCCAGGCGAGATGGCGCAGGCCCGACAGCAGATGGAAGAAGAGCGAGGCGGTCCAGCCGAACAGCACCAGCAGGCCGAGCGGCGATTTGCAGAATTCCTGCACCAGATCGAACGAAGCCGGACCAGCGGCGGCGGCGGCCAGCCACCAGACCAGCAGCAGCGTGCCGGCGCAGAGGACGATGCCGGTGGCGCGGTTCAGGATGGAGGAGGCCATGGTGACCGGCCAGCGATAGATGCCGATGTGCGGCGAGAGCGGGCGGCGGATCAGGCGACCGTCGCTGGCCTTGGCGACGAACGATGCGTCGCGGACATCCGTCATGGTTCGGAACAGTCTCCGGCTCGTATTGCGGTGCAACAGATTGCCACGGTCATTAGGTCCGGGCACCGCGCCGGTCAACGCGCGGTCTGGTTCTGACTGTCAAGCGTCACGATTCGCCTGTCGAGCGGCTCAGCCCATGAGGCCACCGAGCAGGCCGGCATCGCCGAGGTCGGTGCCGCCATCGACGTTCAGGATGGCGCCGGTGATGTAGCGGGCGCTGTCGCTGGCGAGAAACAGGGCGGCCTCCGCGATGTCGATGGTGGTGCCGAGGGCGCGGAGGGCCAGGCGGGCTTTGATCGCGTCCTCGATTTCTGGCGTGGGGGCGAGCCTGGCCATGCCCTCCGTGCCGGCGATTGGACCGGGAGAAATGGCGTTCACCCGGGCGCCCATGGGCCCCCATTCCATGGCCAGAACCTTTGTCAGCAGGTTGATGCCGGCCTTGGCGGCGCAGACATGCGCCTGGCCGGGCATGGGGTGCTCGGCCTGGCCGGCGGTGATGGATATGAGGGACGCGCCGGGCAGGTTCAGATAGGCGTAACTGGCGCGGAGCACGTGGAACGTGCCCATCAGGTCGATATCGATCACCGACTTGAAGGCGTTCGGCGACATGCCGAGCACCGGGGCGAGGAAATTGCCTGCGGCGCCTGAGAGCACCACGTCGATCTTGCCGAATTTCTCCGCGGTGGCGCTGAGCGCCGCTTCCACCGCCTGGTAATTGCGGACATCGGCGGCGAAGCCGGTGACCGGGTGGCCCGCTTCGGCGATGCGGCGGACGGCTTCGTCCACCTTCTCCTGCTTGCGGCTGAGCACGGCGACGGCGGCGCCGGCCTCGGCGAAGCGCTGGGCGATGGCGAGGTTGATGCCGCTAGTGCCGCCGGCGACGAAGGCGACCTTGCCGACCAGGAGATTGTCGCGAAGCGCGCTGTGCACGAGGATTTTCCGCCCGTCTGTTTTGGTTGCGGCGCAGTTTCCGCTAGCCTCGGGGCGCAGGCAATGGGGGCGGCGATGGCGGACGCGTTGGCGGCATGGCACCGGCTGGTGCGGGAAAACGATGCGGCGGCGCTGGAGGCGTTGCTGGACGAGGAGGCGGTGTTCATCTCGCCGGTGGTGCACACACCGCAGCTGGGTCGCGACAAGGCGGCGCTTTATTTGCGGGGCGCGCTGCGGGTGCTGAATAATGGCGCGTTTCGCTATGTCGGCGAGTGGCATGCGCCGGGCAGCGCGGTGCTGGAATTCGAGGGCAGGCTTGGCGATATCGTGGTGAACGGGGTCGATATGATATGGTGGAACGATCGCGGATTGATTACGCGGTTCAAGGTGATGGTGCGGCCGCTGAAGGGCATGGAGGCGTTGCGCCAGGCTATGGCGGCGTTGCTGGCGACATAGAAGAAAAAGGAAGGGTTCTTTTTTGAAAAAAAGAACCAAAAAACTTTTGTCTGTTGGGGCGGCGTCGGCCTTGGGTGTGTGGCCGGGAGCAAAAGTTTTTTGTTTCTTTTTTTCAAAAAAGAAATGCTTTCTTTTTGGTTTCTGCTGCGAGGCGTTAACGGCGTGCGCTGGGCCGGTGGAGAAAGCTTGTCCATTGGCCGGCGCAGCACCGATGCAGATTGTGGAATTGTATTTCGGCCGCGACGTGCCGGGTCGCGCGTCCGTCACGGCAGCGGAATGGGCGGATTTTTCCGGGCATGAGTTGACGCCGCGATTTCCGGATGGGTTCACGGTTTTGGACGGCCAGGGCCAATGGCGAAATCCGCGCACCGGGGTGATCGGGCGCGAGGCGAGCTGGGTGGTGGTTGCCGCGGTGCCGATGGGAACTGATTTGGCCGCGCGGGTTGATCCTGTTGTTGGTGCGTATCGGGCGAGATTCCACCAGGAGTCGGTGGGTGTGGTGACGGAGGAGGCGTGCGGCAGATTCTGACTGCGGCGATTGAATATTGAATAGGATTCGCATTTAGGCGGCGGCGATCGCGCGAGGTCAGCGCCATATTTCTCATCATTGGGAACCGAATTTGGTAGGTTGGTTCCGGCATCAAGGACCGAGCGATGCAGGTATTATGGACGCGCGGCTACCTAGCGATTTGGGTTTTCATGCTCCTGGCTGCGGTCCTGCGGCCGGACGTCCTGTTGGCGGAAGGGCGGGGACCCTGGACGAGCCAAGATCTTCGGCGGGTCGCGGATCTGGCAATCGCAACGGATGGCGCGCGCCTCGTCACGCCGAATGAGCATGCCGAGGCGCTGATCGCACTGGCAAGCGCTCTCGGTCGAAGTGGGCAGGCGGCGCCTGCCTATGGAGTCGCCGTACAGGCCGGGCGCTTGTTCACGCCACCGTTTGGCGTTGGCGACGTGCTTTCCTCTGACGGTCTTCTTACAGGATTACAACGGTTTGGCGATGAAACCGGTCTCGAGCGACTGGGTCGTCTGGTGAAAGACCCGGAATTGCGGGAAATTGTGCTGACGACGATTGCCAGAACGCGCGCCGCCAGCGGCGATATCGACCGAGCGCTTGCGGTTGCCGACGAATTCCGTGAAGGCGACGCATCGCGCGGAGACCCATCGCTACGGGGCAAAATTCGGGGTGTCGTGGCGCCTGCCCTAGTCGCTCATCGGCCGGACGCCGCCTTAAGGCTGGCCGAGACGTTGCCACGCGGTTTCTACCGCCAGGAATTGATGGCGGATATTGCGGGATCGTTGTGCTCCAACCCTGCGACCGCCCGATTGGGGCGAAATATCGCGGCCGGGGCGGTGAAGGAATTTCGACAATTTCACCCAGGAGGTGGGATCGTCAAGCTTGATTATTACGAGTTGCGGCGGATCGACGAAGCGGTTCATGCCGGAACAGCGCTCGCGATCTGCGAGGGTCCGGCCGCAGCCTTGACAATGATCGACCGCAATTTTCCGATCCGCCAATCCCGATCGGTTTGCCTCGGGATAGCCATGGCGCTTACCGAGCAGAAGAAAAATTTTCTCGCGCGCGCAATAGCGCCTAAGCCTGACCCTACCGACAAAGATAATATGCCCAGCGAAATAACCTGGTTGTGGGATGTGGGCGACCATGAAGCGGCGCGCATGCTGGCTACGCAGGCGCAGAAGCGGCTTACCAATGCAGGCGTGGGTGGTACGCTTTTCCCGGACGAAATTCAGGTCGGCGCGTTCGATGCGGCTGCCGCGTCGGCGATGCAGGACGCGCCGCAAGACAGGGCCTGCGATCTTGCCAGAGTCATTCTGGCGCGGATGAAGCAAGGAGATGCCGGGCGCGCCGCGCGGTTATTGCCGCTGTTCACAGAGACTTTCCACCAGCATCCCGACGCCTATTGCGGCGAATTCATTGTTCCGATGTTTGTCGCATTGGCGCACGCGGACCTGCGCAACGACGCAAGGGATGCCATGCAGGCTTTCGAGACTGACCTGGCGACGCAGAAAAATTGCGAGAAGTGCGATCCCACCTCGATCTACACGAAAGCGTACCGGATTTCGCTTGACGTGATGTTCGGCGATCTCAAGAGTGCGCTCACGGTCGCGGACCGCGCCGGGGCGATGACCGTGGTGCACGATTGCGGGGGGGATCACGCCAGGGACGAAATAACCTGCCCGGCGTATAAGGGCCGAGCGCACTTGGGTACGCGGCTTTTCGCGCCGGAGCGTTTTCCGGCGGATGAGCGCCGTTTCGTGCGTGGACCCAAGGCCATTGTGCTCGGGCGCGTTGCTCAGGCGTTGGCGCAATGCGGGCGGCTGGCTGACGCGTGGCGGGTGGAGGCTTTGCTGGAGGCCGAACCGCGCGACGCGTTGCGCGAGCCGCGGGACCAGGCGTTGGCGGCAATCGCCGAGGCGCAAATAGAAGCAGATGATCCAAATGCGGCTTTTGCAACCGCAACGCGTATAGATGATCTCGGCAAAAAGTGGACGCAGTTACTCGCCCTGGCCGCTATTCCCCCACACG
>DATJOH010000304.1:0-4694 GCA_035507235.1 Acetobacteraceae bacterium | reverse complement strand
ATGACGGCGATCAGGCATGCGGCTGTCCAGACCGCAAAAGGCAGGCATGCACCGGGCATGTCGCCACTGCATACAATGCGAACCCGTCCAGGATCGCCTGGCCGATCTTGCGCGCGCCGTACCGTATGCCCCGCCAAATTGCCCCGACCGCGCGCATATCTGAACTCCCCGCCAAATTGCTGGCGGCAGACGTAACCCGGCTCGGCGAGGGTGACTGTGACGGTGCTCACACGATCTACTGAACCAGGCGCATCACCGTTTCCAGCCGGTCCGCCTCCGCGGCCGGCTTGTCCCAGCGCAGCCGCGCGATGCGCGGAAAACGCAGTGCCACGCCCGATTTATGGCGCGTCGATCGTTGCGCGGCGTCGAAGGCCACTTCCAGCACCAGCCCGCGCTCCACTTCCCGCACCGGCCCGAAGCGCGCCACGGTATGATTGCGTATCCAGCTGTCCAGGCGAAGCAACTCCTCGTCGGTATAACCGGAATAGGCTTTGCCCACCGGCACCAGGTCGTCGTCGTCCCGCCACACCCCAAATGTATAATCGGAGTAAAAACTGCTGCGCTTGCCGTGCCCGCGCTGCGCATACATCAGCACGCAATCCAGGGTGAGTGGATCACGCTTCCATTTCCACCATTTGCCACGCGGCCGGCCGGGCACATAGGTGCTGTCCAACCGTTTCAGCATCAGCCCTTCTATGCCAGCCTCGCGCGCATTCGCGCGCAACGAAACCAGCTCGGAAATAGCATCGAACGGCACCAGTGGCGAGAGATCCATCCGTGCCGGCCGGTTCTGCGCGAACCATGCTTCCAGCCGCGCCCGCCGTGCCGCGAAATCCAGCGCGCGCAGATCTTCCGTCCCATCGAATAAAATATCGTACAGCCTTACAGAAGCGGGATAATCCGCCTGCATTTTCGCCGATGGCGCCTTGCGGTTCAGCCGCTGTTGCAATTCCGCGAACGGCGCGACGATGCCGTCTCGTGCCACCAGCAATTCGCCATCCAGCACCGCATGGAAATCGAGTTTTTCCATGATGTCCGGAAAACTGCCGGAAATGTCATCGGCGCCCCGCGAAAAAATCCGCCGGCCGCCGGGCCCCGCGACAAGTTGCACCCGTATGCCGTCCCATTTCCATTCGGCGGCGTAATCCTCCGGCCGCAGCGACGCGAGATCGGCCGCCTCCAGTGGATGTGCGAGCATGGGCGGCCGAAACACCGGCGCATCGGCCGGGTCCGGCCGCGGCCCGCGTCCGGTGAGCCAGTCGAACAACGGCGTGTAGGGCGGTGTCAGCCCATGCCAGACTTCCTCGATATCATCGGGTGCGATTGCCAATCCATTGCCGGCGGCAAAGCCCGCCAGTGCCGTCTTTGCCAGCCGCGCGCTCACGCCGGCACGCAGCGCACCTGTAATAAGTTTCAACAGCGCGTAGCGCACGTCGGCGCCGGAAGAATCAAGCCACCCCGCGAGCAGCGCCGGCACTTCCGATTTCGGCACCTCGCGCAGCATGGCGACCACTTCCGCCAGGCTGGGCGGTGTGTCCGACACCGTTTCGGCCGACCAGATCAGCGAAACCGTTTCAGCCAGGTCGCCGACAAAATCGTACGACCAGCGGAACAGCGTGGCATCGGTACGTTCCTCCGCCAGGGCGCGAATCATCGCCGGTTTCGCGGCGTCGAACGAAAGCTCGCCGGTCAATGCGGCCAGCGCCCAGCCGCGATCCGGATCCACCTCCGTCGCAAAAAAATTCTGCATCAGCGCCAGTTTCGCGAGCCGCCCCGGCGTCAAGGTCAGCCGCTCGATCAGCGACGCGAAGGCGATCACGCGGCCTCCTCACCTGCATCGTCATATCCCACCAGGCGCAGCGCGCGGCCGCGAAAGCCGCGCGCCGTGGCGGCATGGATCAGCGCTTCCTCATTGCCATGCGTTACCCATATTTCCGGCGCGCCAACATCGTCGAGCGTTTGCAGCAATTCCGGCCAGTCCGCGTGATCCGAAACGATCAGCGGCAGCTCGATGCCGCCTGCCTTCGCGCGCTGCCGTACCCTCATCCAACCGCTGGCCAGGCAGGTCACGGGGTCAGTGAGCCGTCGCGCCCAGCGATCGGCGATGGCCGAAGGCGGCGCCAGCACAATTTTGCCCACCAGGCTTTCCCGTGCCGCGACCGTCGCCGGCAGCACGTCGCCTAGCGCCACGCCCAGCGTTTCGTAAGTTGCGCAAAGCGGCAGATGCGCGCCATGCAAATAAATCGGCGCCTGCCACCCCGCTTGGCGCAGCAACGCAATCAAGCGCTGCGTCTTGCCCAGTGCGTAGGCGCCGACCACATGCGTGCGCTCCGGAAATAGCCGCACGCTGTCCAGCAACTTGGCGATTTCCACCGGCGCCGGCGGATGCGTGAAGACAGGCAGACCGAATGTCGCTTCGGTGACGAACACATCGCACGCGACCGGTTCGAACGGGGCGCAGGTGGGATCGGCGGCGCGCTTGTAATCGCCACTGACCACCGCGCGGCTGCCAAGATAGTCCATCACCACCTGGGCGCTGCCCAGCACATGTCCCGCCGCCACCAGCCGCACCCGCACCTCGCCCACCGCAAGGGTTTCGCCGTAGGCAATGCCCTCGCCTTTGGCGCCGCCAAGGTCCGCCCCCATGCGTGTGCGCATCAGCGCCAGCGTCTCCGGCGTGGCCAGCACCGCGCCGTGGCCGGGCCGCGCGTGATCCGAATGGGCGTGCGTAATCACCGCCCGCGCCACTGGCCGCAGGGGATCGATGAAGAAGTCGGCGGGCTTGCAGTAAAGCCCCTCGGGGCGAACACACAGCCAGGTTTCAGGGTGCGGCATGGCGCAAATGTGGGATGGAACCGGACTTACCGAAGAGGGCAGGCGGCTGATGGACCGCGCGGGCGCGCTGATCCTGGTGGTGATGGGCGTCTCCGGCGCCGGCAAAACCACGGTGGCGCGGGAGCTGGCGGTGCGCCTCGGCTGGCCCTTCGAGGAAGGCGACAACCTGCACCCGGCGGCGAACGTCGCCAAGATGCACGCCGGCATGCCGCTCACTGACGCCGACCGCGCGCCCTGGCTGCGCGCGGTGGCCGCCTGGATCGACGCCGCGCGCGCCGCCGGCCAGCCCGGCATCATCACCTGCTCGGCGCTGCGCCGGGCTTACCGTGACATCGTTGTCGGTGATCGCCCGAACGTGCGCCTGGTCTATCTCCACGGCGACCCCGCCCTGCTGGCGGACCGGCTCGCGCATCGCCACGGCCATTTCATGCCGCCCAGTCTGTTGACGAGCCAGCTCGATACGCTGGAAGAGCCAAATGCAGGCGAACATCCGGTGATCGTCGATATCGGGCCGCCAGCGAGCGAAATCGGTTCTGAAATAATATCGCTGCTTGCGCCAAGCCCGTAGCATCTACCAGACGTCTAGCACCTCAAGATCCATACAAGGGGACAACCCGGTTCTGTCTTCGGGATCCTGTGCGAATTCGGCGCCCACCACAACCTGTTCGCCGCGGACCGATAATATATCGGCCCTAGACGATGTCGGTTCACCCAGGGGTGCACGCTTGCAACGCGCATCATAATAGGTTCGCGCCAGGCTTTCATAAACGCTCGACTCGAACGGGTGGTAGTCGATCGCGCCGGACGGCTGACCCTCCGGCAGATATATATTCTCGAAGAAGCGGCCATAGCCGGGCCGAACCGCGTCGTAGCGGCGCAATTTATCTACGCGTTCGGTGTGCGAACGAATAATCCACTCGAAATGAACGATATAGCAATCCGCCGGGAGGCGACACCATTTCCCGATTCGAAATCCGTCGGAATGCATGGCTGGAACAAAGGTGACGCAATCCTGCCGGAATAATCGCCACATATGGTCCGCGCCCGCCTGCCTGGCGCGGTCCCGCCAGAAACGGGACCGGCCATAAGTGAGCGGCATGTCGGGCTCATACCACGCCCAGCGCCGCTGAATGGCGACCGAGGTTACAGACTCGGGCGGAGGGGCCTTCGCAAGGCGGATAAAAAGCTCATCGGACGGGATTTCGTCGTCATGGACCCAGAGTGTCCACGGCGTGCGAACGATCTCCTTCGATGCCTGGACGGCAGCCTCGGTGACCGTGAAACCGGCGAGGTCATGCACCGCGACGCCAAAGCTGTGAGCGATCTCGCGTGTAGCGTCGCGGGTGCGCGCATCCACCAACAAGGTCGGGCAACAGTCGCGGTCCAGGTAATGGGCCAGGACGGCCGCGATCCACGCGGCGCTATCCCTCGTCGGGATCAAAATCGTCGCCCAGTTTTCCGCGCGGCTCACGCCCGCCGTCGTGTCGGACCGGCTCGACAAAATCAATCTCCCGCGCGAATCCTGCCCGTGAAACCCGGCGAACCAGCCCTCTGGCGTTTTCGCGTTCCCCCCCTATAGTCTCTCGATGCCGGGAACATTGCCAGAACTCTTTTCCGCCTGGTTCGGCGCGCGCGGTTGGACGGTCCGCTCCCATCAGCTTGCCATGGTCCAGGCGGCGGCTGCCCACGAGAACACGTTGCTGATTGCGCCGACCGGGGGCGGGAAGACGCTGGCGGGGTTTCTGCCGTCGCTGGTGGCGCTGGCGCGGAAGCGGGAAAAGCCCGGGCTGCATACGCTGTATGTCAGTCCGTTGAAGGCGCTGGCGACGGATATTGCGCGCAACCTGACGGCGCCGGTG
>DATJOH010000303.1:0-4202 GCA_035507235.1 Acetobacteraceae bacterium | reverse complement strand
TTTACTTCGCCCGCGCCAGCCAGACCGTGCGACCGCCCCCGGTCTGCCAATCCTCGACAGCGTGCGCGACCACCTCAAACCCAATTCCGGCGAGCAGCCTCCTGTACTCATCCGGCCCCAGGCTCGCATGATAGAGCGGGTCGCCGCGATATGCGCCAACCGCCTCGCCATGATCCGGCCCGGTATTGAACATCAGCACGGCGGATGAAGCGGCATGCCGGCCGACTACATCGAACATCCTGCGTTGATCATCATGCGCGAGATGAAAAAAACTGTCCCAGGCAAGCACGCCGTCAAATCGCCGCGAAAGCCGTAGCGACCGCATATCGCCCACCAGCCACGCGTGCTCCGGCAGACGTTCCCGACAAAGCGAAATAAGCGTCGGCGACGAATCAACACCGGTGACGTGAAGTCCGTTCCCAGCCACAAACGTTGCCACCGGCGCCCCTGAACCGCACCCCAGATCGAGCACCGCCGCCCCGGCCGGCAGCGCGGCAACAAAGCGCTCGTGCCAAGGCCTGTCATCCCACGCGAACCTGCGCCGATCTTCGTCCCACGCGCGCGCGTGCCGCTCGTAATGATCAATGATCAGCACGGCCGCTTCTTTCATGAGCTAATCGGCCGGCGCATCTTTGCGCCGCTGCGCAACATGCCAGAGCACCCCGCACGGATCGTAAACATACGCCACCCGCAATCCCCAGGGCTGCATTGCCGGCGCCTTTGGCGCATGCACGCCGAACGCCTTCGCCAAATCCAGCGCCTCAATATGCGCCCACCACGCATCCAAGTCGTCCACCATTATCTGCATCATGCAGTTTTCCGCCCACGCCTTGTGGTAGTAGCGCTGCAGGATGAAAGCACTCGCGCCGATTCCAAAAATCGCCACATCGCCATCCAGCAATTTCTTGAACCCAAGTGCCTCATAGAACGATTTGCTCTGATCGAAGTCCCTTGCCGGAATGAACGCTCGCGCCGCTTCCGTGCCGCTTGGAACCGCCATCCCGCCCGCCCTTCCGTTCCGATCAGTCGCCGCCTGCACCCGGCAAGCGGTCCAGGCTAGGATCCAGCGTCTGACTCCGCAAGGTTCGGCCGGCCCCGGCCTGGGCGCCTGGCCGGTCGCCGTGATACAGGGCAAAAGCAAGCTGATCGGATGCGGAAATTGGACGCCGATTTCAACGGCTCGCGGTTAGTGCCGCTTTACCCGCCGCAGGGCCTCGGCAACAAACGCCAGATGGCTTGGCGCGCACTGTCCTTCGCCGTCTTCGTGACATTGGTGTGGCTGCGCATGCCGATGATCATGCGCCACGGCAGGTTCTGGGCTGAAGAAGGCAGCACCTACTTCTACAATGCGTGCACCATGCCCTGGTGGAAGGCGCTCATTCAGCCCCAAGCCGGCTACCTCAACTTGCCTGCAAATATCGCGGCAATCATTGCCCACCATACCGTTGCGCTACCGAACGCACCGCACGTCACCACCGCCATTGCCTTATTGATCCAGACCATTCCCGTCCTGGTGCTGGTAACGTCCGCGGATCGATGGCTCCAGCGGCCGGCCGCCTTGCTCGCCGCGGTGCTGCTCGTTGCCACACCGCCCTGCGGCGACGAAGTGTGGCTGAACACCATCAACAGCCAATTCCACATCGCCCTGGCGGCCGCGCTTTGCCTGGCGTTGCAGGTGCCGGTTGGTCTGAGCGGCATTGCCCGTAAGATCCTCCTTTTATGCGCACCCCTATGTTGCCCAGCCGCCACGGCGCTGGCGCCAATATTCGTTTTGCGTGCGGCGCTGGAACGCGACCGCGCGCGTGCGCTCCAGGCCCTTTGCCTGCTGATCGGAACCGGTCTTCTGCTCGCGCTGTTCTACGGATCCAATCCGGCGCGCGGCCATTTCTGGTCGCCATCGTTGCTGGTGGCGGCGATCGCCTCCCGGCATCTCGCCCTGCCCATGCTCGGCCATGAATTATCGTCCGTCGTGGCCGGCGACTTGCAGGAGGCCATTCGCGCCGGGCATCGTCCCGTTATCGCTTTTCTCGTCGTTGCCGCCGCCGCCGCGGCTTTGGCAGCCGCACTCGCGCTCAGGCGCAACACCACAGCAATCTGGATGTTGGCATCAGGGCTAATGATAGCCGCAATTTCGTATTACGGCGCGCTGCATGGGGCGGTGGACTTGATATCCGTCGATACCGGCGCCCGTTACGCTTTCGCGCCGTCAATTCTCCTCGCTCTCACGATCCTCGTCGTGGCGGTAACCGGCGCCGATCGCGTGGCGGCCATCGCCTGGCTGTTTGCCGCCTGGTTTATCGCCGTCGGCCTCGTTCAGGCATCGCTTCCCCACCGGCCAGGCATGGCAAACGGACCCGCGTGGAAACCTCAACTTGCCAGGTGGCACTCGGACCCCTCCACCGCCCTCCTCATCTGGCCCACCGGCTGGAAGATGTGGCTGCCGGCGAATTGTCGCTGAGTTTATGTCACGTCCAAACCGGCAATAACCGCGAGACAGGGCCCTCACGTTGTCGCGCGCCACGCCTCGCCGCGAAATCGCTGCGCCGAAACCTCCACGTAAGCCCCAACCACGACAGCAAGCCAGGCCGCATAGGATGGCTCCGAGCCGTCCTGACAGGTCAGCCGGTCGATCGTGCCGCGAATAAGACCCTCCGCCAGCACCTTCACCTTGCCAACCTTCTCTCCGGGCTTGACCCAGAGCAGCCAGTTCGGTCCCCGCCGCCGCAGCGCCTGCGCGATTTCGGCCACCGCGTCACGGTTCAGCCGACCTTCCCCCGATTTGATAACGAAAATCTTCGTCCCATCGCGCATGTTCTCGATCATCATTCGCCGCAGCAGCGCGGTCCTGTGCTCGCTCAGCCTGCGCACAGCCTCCTCCGGCTGCTGGCCCTCCGAAATGTATGTGTGCTCCCGCAGCCGCCGCTTCGGATCGACAATGATCCATTCGCGCCGCGGCTTTTGCTCGTCGAGTTCGACGGTCATGCCCTCGCCGAAGGTCGCAAAATTGGACTCGATCTCCTGCAATATGACATCGTGGTGAGGATTAGAGAATCGAAATAAGCCCAGCACCTCCGCCCTGCACCACCGCTGGAAAAAACCGAATTCGCAATCATCGCCGAGACTCTCGAATTTTGCCGCAAGCTCGGCCGCATCAAATCCCGTCGCCTCCCGGGCCGCGCGCGTGAGACTGTCATAGCCGAGCGCCGGGTCGAACGCGCGCGGATAGCTTGGTAAAGCGCCCATTCACGTCACCACAATGCGCGGCATGGCGCATAATGGGCGATATTCATGTTGCAACATGACGGCACCTACCGCGCCTGCAGCAATGAAACCGTGAACCACCTGCAGCGCCATTTCAGGGGATTTATATTTCTTGGACCACAACATGCACCAGCCGTTGCGATACGCACGCAGGAACGACGCCACCCGCGGCGTAAGCACATATGCATCGGACTCGATATGAACCACCCGCTCGAACCCGTGCCGCCCGGCATAGCGCGCGGCGAACACAAAAGACCGGTGCCACCCCGGAAAATCGATCACATCACTCCGACCCAGCCGTTGCACGAAATGATGCAGCACCACCCGCGCCGCGCCGCCAGGCGCAATCGCGTCCTCCACATCATCGCCGCTGGAAATCCCCACATCCGGCCAACCCGGCAGCATTACGGACCCGTCATCCACCATCAGCACATGGTCCGCGATGCCATACCCCAGCACCGCGTCCAGCCACGGCCGATAACGCATCCGCCACACGCTGGCACTCGCCGCATGGCAGGTGCGAAACACCAGGGTCGTCATCAGACGCCTCCCTGACGCGCCGGTGCGCACCGCCCAACCACCCGTGGTGTCCGCGCCGCATCCCAATGCCCTCCGCCACCGCTACGCCCGTCGGTGCTGGCCGCGCGCCTCGTACGACAAGGGGCGAGATTGGGCGATGCCGCGCGTCGGTCCCACCCACCTCGCCAATCCCCTGACCGGGGCCGCCCGCGGCGTTCATCGAAACGTTGCTTGCTTCGCCTCTTGCGACGGTGTCACGTGCCTCGAACGATGATGCGGGGGTCCAAAATGCGGCGCGCAACTTCCACGTCCATGCTGGCAATGCTCGCCGGTGCGGCGATCGCCACCGCCTCCCCTGCCAGCGCCGCCAGCTACCGGGTGGTGTACGTCTTCACCGGCGGCAGCGACAGCGGTCCCGCGGG
>DATJOH010000302.1:0-5948 GCA_035507235.1 Acetobacteraceae bacterium | reverse complement strand
ACGCCATCCAGGCCATTGCCGGCACCGCCAGCGCCGCCGCCCCGATCAGCACGATGCCGCGTCCGCCGCACCAGGTGGCGTCGGCACCCACCAGCAGCCGGATCAGCGGCAATCGATGTTCGTTATGCGGCGCCCAGAGGTAGGCGAGCCAGGCGCCGTCGCGCCGCGCCGCGAACCAGGCGGCGATCCAGGAAAACATGTCCCAGGCGGGGTAGGGCGTGAGCGCCGCCGCGAATACCAGCAGTGCCACACCCCATTGCAGCCCGGCGGCTAACCGAAGGACGCGGGCCGCCATTCGAGTATTGCGTGGCGACCACCGAATGATTCAGTTGCTTTGCGGCATCGGACAGCTCTGCTCGGCCTTCGCCTCGGCGGCGTGGAATTCCTTTGCCAGCTTGTGGGCCACCGGCGTGTCGCGGAACAATGCATTGGCACGCCCCATGCCGCCATTGCGCTGCACGCCGATCACCGTACTGGCGTCGTCGAACTGGTCGAAGGTCATCTGGTCCGCGATGGCATCGATGCGGCAGGAGCACGGATCGAGGAATTCGTGCTTGAACTGATGGTCCATCAGGCAGCCGATGACGTAATCGGCCCTGGCGGAGGTGGGGTAATCATATTTCGGATGGCGTTGCTGCTGCGCTGAAGCTGCGGCTGCGATACTCAGCATTGCGCCCACTGCCAGCGATTTCGTTAGGATCTGCACAAGATTCTCCCATTTCCCGTGGCGCTACCCTGACACCTAGGCCAGTAAACCGGCAACCCGCCCAATAATTGATCGACTCGGCTCACGTGGCGGCACTTGCGACATCGGCGTCCGCCCCCACCTCCGCGCGGCAAGAACGTTCGCATCGGCCGGGGAGCATTCGTCACCATGATTGAACTTGTCATTGTATATTGCCTCGCCGCCGATCAGACCAAATGCATCGAAAAACGCGATCCTGACGCAAGCTTCGGCGACCCGGTGGCCTGCATGGCGGATGCCCAGATGTCCGCCCAGGCCTATCTGGAGGACCACCCGAAGTGGCGTCTGGCGCGTTGGCGCTGCGAGGTGAATGTGCCGAGGCAGCAGAATACCTAGCGCGGCGATATTGCGGCGGCGCAGCAAATAAATCCGCTTAAAAAATATTATATTGCGGCGCACCAATATCGACGACGGACAGCTATGAGCCATGCGCGCGGCGCAGCCTTTGCGGCGCGGACGCTGTCGGAGGCGTTTGATTTCTCACAAAATTTTTTGGTTGTTCAACCGCATAGCGTTGGCCGCACAGGCTATGCCAAATTGCATAGGCAATAGGTAGTACGCCAGTGGAACGCCGTTGAAAGTGGCTTGCGGCTAGAGAAACGTGGCGCCATTCTGCCGCGGCGATGCCCCGCGGCATCCAGGGGTAGGAACACGTAACTCTTGGCAACAGCCAACACTCGACCGGCGAATGCCCAAATGTTTCATGGCTCCGGCGTAATTTGTCCGGCCGCCATGGTTGCTGAAAAAACGGGCAATGTCAGCCAGCCGGTTTGCCAGGGTTCGTTTTCCGCTTCCGGCCCTGCGCGGCACGCGCTTCGAACACCCCCCGTATGGAGTGCTGAAGGCGCGCGAAAGCACCGCTAGATCGAGACAAACCTGCATACGCGGAACCAAGCCTGCCACCGAGCCATCGCGGCAACCGGATCATGGCCAACGGCTCCCACAAAGGAGGGACTATTTATGACGTCGAAGATGCGACTCCTGGCAGCGACCACGTGTGTTGCCGCCATAACAATGCTCGGCGGGCAAGCGAGCGCCAATGATGAACTGATCAAGCTGTCCAAGACGCCTGGCCAATGGGCCATTCCGTCGGGCAACTATGCCAGCCAGCGCTACAGCGATCTCAAGCAGATCAACGTAAACACCGCCAAGAACCTGCATCCGGTCTGGACTTTCTCCACCGGCGTGCTGCGCGGCCATGAAGGCGGCCCGCTGGTGATTGGCGACACGATGTACTTGTCGACGCCATTCCCGAACAAGGTATTCGCGCTCGACCTGAACAATAACGGACGCATCCTGTGGTCCTACGAACCGAAGCAGGATCCGAACGTCATTCCGGTAATGTGCTGCGATACGGTTAATCGTGGCGTCGCCTATGGCAACGGCAAGATCTTCCTGCACCAGGCGGACACCACGCTTGTTGCGCTCGACGCGCAGACCGGCAAGGTCGCCTGGTCGGTGAAGGATGACGATCCGGCAAAGGGCGCCACCGGCACCTCGGCGCCGCTGGTCGTCAAGAACATGGTCCTGGTCGGCGTCTCGGGCGGCGAGTTCGGCGTACAGGGCCACGTCACCGCCTACAACATCGACGACGGCAAGGTAGTCTGGCGCGCTTATTCGGAAGGCCCGGACAACCAGTTGCTGTTCGATGCCAACACGACCTCGATGGGCAAGCCGGTCGGTGCCGACAGCTCCCTGAAAACCTGGCAGGGCGATCAGTGGAAAATCGGCGGCGGCGATACCTGGGGCTGGATCAGCTACGACCCGAGCCTGAACCTGGTTTATTACGGTTCCGGCAATCCCAGCACCTGGAACCCGACGCAGCGGCCGGGCGACAATAAATGGTCCATGACCATCTTCGCGCGGGATGCCGACACCGGTGTCGCGAAGTGGGTATATCAGATGACGCCGCACGACCAATGGGACTATGACGGCGTCAACGAAATGATCCTCGCCGACGTGCCGGTGCATGGCCGGATGACCAAGGCGCTGGTGCATTTCGATCGTAACGGCTTCGCCTATGTCATGGACCGCACGGACGGCAAGCTGCTGGAAGCGCAGAAATACGATCCGCGGGTGAACTGGGCGACGCATGTCGACATGACCACGGGCGTGCCGCAGGTCGTTTCGCAATACGCGCCTGGTGACCAGGGCGCCGACCACAACACGAAGGGCATCTGCCCGGCGGCCCTCGGGTCGAAGGACGAGCAGCCGGCCGCCTATTCGCCGGTGACGCACATGTTCTACGTGCCGACCAACCACGTCTGCATGGATTACGAGCCGTTCAAGGTGTCGTACACCGCCGGCCAACCCTATGTCGGCGCGACGCTGTCGATGTTCCCGCCCGAAGGCGAGAGCAACCTCGGCAATTTCATTGCCTATGACGTGAATACCGGCAAGATCGCCTGGTCCGACCCCGAGATGTTCTCGGTGTGGTCAGGCGCCCTTGCCACCGCCGGCGGCGTCGCCGCCTATGGCACGCTGGACGGCAAACTGAAGGTTGTGGACGACCGCAATGGCCGCCTGCTCTACGACTTCAAGACGCCTTCCGGCATCATCGGCAACGTCAACACCTACACCCACAATGGCAAGCAGTACCTCGCGGTGCTGTCCGGCGTGGGCGGCTGGGCCGGTATCGGCATGGCCGCGGGCCTCACCGAAGACACGGCGGGCCTGGGCGCGGTGGGTGCCTACAAGGCACTTTCCAACTACACCCAGCTTGGTGGCGTACTGACGGTGTTCGGTCTGTCCAACTGACGTAAAAATGAAGGAAAGCCGGCCCCTGCATGCACGTTCGCATGCGGGGGTCGTGCCGCCTGCCAAGAGGGCCGGCGACGTTCGGAGAGATTTGATGAACTTGGAAAACTTGCTGCGCCGCGCGTCGCTCCTGGCGGTCGCGGCGCTTCTGTTTAGCGGGCCGGTGTGCAGGGCGGACGACGCCAAGCCCTATACCGTAAAGGACGGTAAGGTCGACGAAAACACCATGAAAGGTTATCTCTATTATGGGGATCAGTGCATGCGCTGCCATGGTCCGGATGGGCTAGGCAGCTCGTATGCGCCGAACCTTACGGATAGCCTGAAAACCATGAGCAAGCAGAAGTTTGAAGAAACCGTCATCAACGGCAAAAAGGACGTCAACCAGGCGAGCGACAAGGTGATGCCGTCCTTTGGGCTGAACGTGGATGTCGCGACAAACCTCGATAATATCTACGCCTATTTGAAGGCACGGTCGGACGGCGCGCTCGGCCGCGGCCATCCTGACGTCATCGGCGAATGATCCGCTTCACAGTTCTGGCCGCAACGCTCGCGCTGCTCGGCGCGGGCGCGGCGCGCGCCGACGAGGGCGGGGCGCCGGTGGACAAGGTGTCGCACACCGAGCTCAGGGTCTGCGCGGACCCGAGCGACCTGCCCTACTCCAATGACAAGCAGGAGGGGTTCGAGAACAAAATCGCCCAGCTTCTGGCGAAGGATCTGGGCGAAACGCTCACCTATACCTGGTTTCCAGACAGCCAGGGTTTCGCCCGCGCAACGCTCGGACGCCATCGTTGCGACCTGGTGGTCGGCACCGTCGAGGACGCCGACGGCATGATAACATCGACGCCCTACTATACCAGCGGCTATGTGCTGGTCTCGCGCACGGCGGATAATATCAAAAGCACCTCCGTTGGCGATCCCGCGCTGCAGGGCGTGCGCTTCGGCATCATCGCCAAGACGCCGCCGACCGACCTTCTGGTGCGCCACAACCTGCTCGGCCGGGCGCGTTTCTATCAGCTCGTTGTCGATACGCGCGTGGAAAATCCGGCGCATCAAATGCTGCTGGACCTGGTGGCAGGCAAGATAGATGTGGCGCTCGCCTGGGCACCGGTCGCCGGCTATTACATCAAGCATGATCACCTGCCGCTGAAGGCCGTGCCGCTGGATCCCGAGCATCGGCAATTCTTCCGCATTCCCATCGTCATGGGCGTGCGCCCGTCGGACAAGCTGTTCCTTGCCCGCATCAACAACGTGATCGCCAAGGACAAGCCTCAGATCCAGACGATCCTGTCCGATTACGGGATACCGCAATTTAACGATTAGGGCTTGGACGCGTGGCCCACTGCACGGCAGGCGAAAAAAGAAGGAAGGGTTCTTTTTTGAAAAAAAGAACCCCAAAAAACTTTTGTCCGTTGCGGCAGGCATCCGAATCCATCGGTTTGAACTGGTTGTTGGACGCACCTGATAAAAGTCTTTTGCTTCTTTTCTTCAGAAAAGAAGTCCTTTCTCATTCGAAAAACCAGGCCTCAAACCCCGCGAATTTTTTCGCAATGGTGGCGTGCCGCCGCGCATCGAGGGCGGTGCGGTATTCGAACGGCAGGCCGATCGCGATCGAGCCGACGCGCGTGTTCTGGTAGCGCTCGCCGCGGAACGACAGGTAACCGAGATCGAAACGGTAACCGACATGGGCGAAAATGCGGTCGCAGGTGAGGTGGGGATAGAGGCATAAATCCTCCAGCCGCACGAGGCAAACGCGCGGATCGCGCGTGTCGCGCGCGCGCAAGAATTCAGCATAATGCAATCGCATGTACCCGATCTTCTCCGCCGCATACTCGTCGAACCAGCGGTCGAAATCGTCCCGGCCGGATGATTTGAAATCGGAATAGACGGTGCTGCGCGGGTCCTTGTACGTGACGATGAACGGCGCCACCACCCGCGACATGCAAAGTTCGAGCGCCGCTAGATAGCGCGGCGTCTTGTCATAGATCACGTGCGTGTTCGGCCGCAGCTTGGTCGCCGAGACGCGCAGGCGTTCGTAGAAAATATCGAACGAATCCGTTTCGCAGCACGACAGGAACGCCTCCTGCGTCAGACCCCAGCCCCATAACATATGCTCGGCGTAAGGTTGCAGCAGGGGAAAGTCGCGCGGCGTCTCGGCCAGCAGCGCGCCAACCTCGAACCCGGCATCCACGCCCGGAACCTGGCGCAGCAGCTCGGAAACAAGCGTCGTGCCGCTATGCTCCAGACCGCAAATCACGAACCCGACCAAATTGCCTTTCCCCGCCGCGGCAACGTTGTGTGACTTAAAGCCTGAGTGCGTGCGGGCGGCGCAAGTGGGAAGGAAGGATGTTCTTTTTTGAAAAAAAGAACCAAAAAACTTTTACCTGTTCGCCCACTGCAACCCGACGATTTGGTTAAGCTCTTATAAGATAAAAGTTTTTTGCTTCTT
>DATJOH010000301.1:0-3605 GCA_035507235.1 Acetobacteraceae bacterium | reverse complement strand
GATGGGAGCGTTGGGAAGGAAATAGTTCTTTCCTCCCAAAAAAAAACTACTACCTTCGCGCGTGCCTTCCTTTACCGGTGAATCGTTGTCCATGCGAGTTGGCATAAGTCTGGGAGGACGGCACGCCTCACCTAGTTTTTTTCCAGTGCTACGGCAAATCCTGCCCCGGATCCGGAGCGTCGACCTGTAATTTGTCAGCCGCCGGAATTGTGACAGGCTTGAGTCCCGCCTGGGCCAGGTCGGCATTGAGCTTCGGCAGTTGGGTTGCCTTGAAGTTGGTCCAGCGCGTTGCGGCTGCGGCCAACTTGGTCAGTGTGTTGTCGACCACTGCGCGCTGCGCGGCTGTGGGTGCGGCGTCAGCGGACTCGAGATCGGTTTCGATGCCGCCCAGGATTTCGTCAATGGCATCAAAGGAAAGCTCCCCCTTGGCCGGCGGCTTGCGCAAATTGTCGCCGATCGCGCGCACCTCATCGGGCACGTCAGCCTTCGGCGTGCCGGCGGTGGAGGCGGGAACGAGTGCCACATCGGCGGGCGCGATGGCATCCAATTGTTTCAGAACCGCCTGCTGTTCGGCGTAGGCAATGCGGTTGCGGGCTAGGGCCTCGTCGATGCGCGTGGAGAGCGCCTGGCTGGCGCTGAGATCCCGCAGCGAAGCGTGGATGCGCGGGTCCTCCTTCACCGTCAGCGGCGTGTAGAAAGTTTCGCCATCCGCATGAAGAACGATCTTGTAGTCGCCGGGAACAACCCACGCGCCCAACGGCAAGGCCGGCGTGTCGCGCCCCCACACGGCGGCGATGCTGTAGGTGTAGCTGATGGCGTGCGGCCGCTCGGCATGGAGATCCCACACGAAGCGGTGCATGCCAGGCGCGGCGGATAATTCCGGCGCCGGGCGCAGCCAGCCTTTGGCGAAATAGCGTTCCGCGTTCGGCGGCACAGGTTTTTCGCCGCTGGCGAAATGGCGCACAATATTGCCGGCGTCATCCTGGATGTCGAGCGAAATTGGGCCGGAGGTATCGCCGCCAAGCCAGTAATCGATCACGGCGCCGGCGGGCGGGTTTTCGCCCAGCGGGGTTTCCGGCGGCAACGGTGTGTCCGCATTGGTGTCGGGATGCACGCGGTAGGCGGCTTCTGAGGCGAACAGATGCGCTTCCTCAGTACCAAGATCGGCGGTAACCTGGCGCAGCGGCGTAATGTTGTCCAACACCCAGATGCCGCGGCCCTGCGTCGCGGCAATCAGATCGTTGCCGTGCACCAGCAGGTCGCGCACCCAGGCAGTCGGCAGATTTTGTTGCAGCGGCGACCAGTTCTCGCCGTCATCGAACGAAACATAAACGCCACTATCGGTGCCGGCGTACAGCAGGCCGGCACGTTCGGGATCGGACCGGACAACAGCGACAAAATGATCGTTTGGCAGGCCGCTTACGATGGGCTGCCAGCTGTGGCCGCCATCCTGCGTGCGCAGGATGTGCGGTGCGTAATCGTCCAGCCGCTGGCCGTCGATGACGGCGTAGGCAGTGTTCGGCTCCACAGCGGACATATCCAGGCTGGCGATCTTGCCCCAGAGCGGCGTGCCCGCCGGCGTTATATTGTGCCAACTCTTGCCGGCGTCACTGGTTGCCTGGATCAGGCCGTCATCGGTGCCAACCCAGATGGTGGCGGCATCGGTGGGCGAAGGCTCGATAACCGAAATCGTGCCATAGCCGCAGTCCTTCGCGTTCTGCAATGAGGGATTGCCGCCGCAATCCTTGGCATCCGGCTGCTTTCCGGTGAGATCCGGGGAAATGATTTGCCAGGTCGCGCCGCGATCGGCGGAGCGAAACAAGTTTTGCGCGCCGAGATAGAGGGCCGGCTGACCGGTGCGCGAGGAAACCAGCGGCGTTACCCAGAGATAATGGTATTTCACCTCCGTCGGGCGTTTGCCGTAGCTCGAAACCGGCCACGGTGAAATATTCTGCACCTGCCCGGTGTGCGCATCCCATTTGGTGACGCGGCCGCCCAGGCCCGAGCCGTAAACGATGTCCGGATCGGTGGGATCGGGGATGTCGTAATCGCGCTCGTCGCCGCCCACCGGATGCCAGTCGCGGAAGGAGATGGCGCCGTAATCGCTGCGGCTGGCGATGCCCACGGTGCCGCTATCCTGCTGGCCGGCATAGATCCAGTAGGGGAAACGATTATCCGCGGCGAGGTGGTAGAGTTGCGCGGTGGGCTGGTTATACCAGCTGCTCCAGGTCTGGCCGCCATTGAGGGTGACAACAGCACCCTGATCGCTGGCGGTGATCATATGGTCGGGGTGCAGGGGATTGATCCAGACATAATGATAATCGTCACCGCCCGGCGCACCCTTGAAGATGGTGCAATGCGCACCGCCATCGGTGCAGCGCCGGATCGATTGGCCGGAACTGTAGATGATGTCCGCGTTGGCGGGATCAACGGTGATGCGGCTGAAATAGAAGGAGCTGAACGCGTCGAGGTCGTTGACATGCTGCCATGTAGTGCCGCCGTCATCGGAGCGATAAACGCCGGCTATTTTCTTGTCCTTACCGCCATCGACGGTGGCATAAACGCGCACCCCCTGCTCCGTGCTGGCGACGGCGAGGCTTATGCGGCCGAGCGGCTTGTCGGGCCAGCCGCCGCCGGAAAGCCGCGTCCAGGTGGCGCCACCATCGGTTGATTTGTAGATTGCGCTGCCAGGGCCGGCCACCGGTGTGAAATAGCTTTGCCACGGATATTGCTGGGCCTGCCAGGCCGCAGCGAAAATCGTATCGGGATCCTGCGGATCGGCGGCAATGTCGACGACGCCGGTTTCGTCGTTGATTTTCAGCGTCTGCGTCCAGCTTTTGCCGCCATCCGTAGAACGGTAAATGCCCCGATCGGAACTCTTGCCGAAGAAATGACCCTGCGCGCCGACGAGCACGTCGTTGGGGTCGTTGGGATTGACCCAGATCTTGCCAATGTAGCGGGTGTTTTCGAGGCCGAGTTTTTGCCAGGTTTTGCCGCCATCGGTGGATTTGAAGACGCCCAGACCGGACGCGATGTCATAACGCGGCTCCGGCTGCCCGGTGCCGATATAGATGATGTTGGGGTCGGAGGGGGCGACTGCGAAGGCGCCGATGGAGGCGGCGGGACCGTGCTGGAACAACGGATGCCAGGTGCGGCCGGCATCCGTGCTGTGCCACATGCCGCCGCCGGCCGCGGCAAAGTAGAAGCTGTTGGGTTGGGAGGCAACGCCTTCCGCCATGGTCGCCCAGCCGCCGCGGAACGGGCCGAGTTGGCGCCAATGCAGGTCACCATAGAGCGCCGGGCTGATGCTATCGGCTCTGGCGACGGCGGCGCAGAGACAGCTGGTTGCGGCGAGCCAAAGCAGTTTTGCGGACATGCGTGGGCGCCCTTTCGGCTTGCGGGAGGAGTGGCGAGGCAAGCGACCATACACCAGCGTGGTCTTCTGGAAGCGCGCGAGGGGCTTCTGCCGCCATTACATTGCGCTCATGCGGCGTTGGGCCGAATGGGCCCGTGGGCGCCGCGCCGGCCGAGCCATTGGTGCACCTGCCCCTACCACAGGTAGCGGAAAGGCTTGCGGGCGTGGCAAATTTCTCGTAAACATCCGG
>DATJOH010000300.1:0-4424 GCA_035507235.1 Acetobacteraceae bacterium | reverse complement strand
GTCGATACGCATGTGCGCGCCTGGATGCGCCGCAGCGGCGTGCAAGGGCCCTGGCCCGCTTCGGACTATGTGCTGGCCCTGGTGGGGCCGGATGACAGCGCCGAGGCGGTCGTGCGCCAGGCAAAGCGCCTGGCGGTGGCCTTGCACGCGCCCTGGGCCGCCATCCATATCGAGCGGCCGACCGATCCCGAGGCCGCGGCGCGCGCGGCACGCCACACCCTGGCGATCGCGGCGGAGCTCGGCGCCGACACCGAAATCCGCCAGGCGGAGGCGCCGAACCTGGTCACCGCGCTGCTCGATTGCGCACAGGCGCGCAACGCCAACCATCTTGTCATCGGCCGCGCGCCCGGGTCCGCCTGGCGACGGCTGCTTGGTCGCAGGCTTGCCGATGCCTTGCTGCGCCGTGCACCGGAATACGCCATCCATGTCGTGCCGGCGGCGTCCGAGGCGGCGCGACGCCCGCCGGCGCGCCGGCGCAGCTGGAAAGAGACCGACTGGGCGCCGTGGCTCAGCGTTACCGTCATGATGGCCGCGGTGACAGGGGTGGGCGTCGCCGGCCGCGGCTTCCTGCCAACGGAAGCCGCCAACATGGTGTATTTGGCGGTAGTGGTGGGCGCTGCCGTGCTGTGGGGCACCTATCCGGCGCTGTTCGCCGCTTCGCTCGGCCTGTTCACCTGGGACTTCTTTTTTGTCGCGCCGATCTACACCGTCACGATCGAAAACCCGCAGGACATCGTCACCGGCCTGGTATTCGGCGCGGTTGCCATCCTCACCGGCAGTCTCGCCGGCCGCACCCGCGCCGAGGCCCGCGCTGCCCGTGCCCGGGTGGAAAGCCTGCGGCGTATCGGCGCCTTCAGCCGGCGCCTCGGCACACCGACCACGGAACCCGACCTGCTGAGCGAAGTGGCACGGCAGGCCGCCGATCTGGCCGGCCGTGCCGTGGTGCTGACGGCGCAGGATCAGGAACTCACGGTGCAGGCCGCTGAGCCCGTGCCGGCGGCGCTCGACGAAGGTGCCTGGGCCGCCGCGCGCTGGGCCGCGCAGCACAGCGAACAGACTGGTCGCGGCACCAGCACGCTGCCTTCGGCAAGTTGGCGCTTCCTGCCGCTGCACACGGTGCGCGAGCAACTTGGCGTGCTCGGCGTGCAGGCCGACACCGATTTGGACGATGCCCGGCTGCAGGCGCTGGAGGCGCTTTCCGACCAGGCGGCGGTCGCGCTGGAACGTGTCCGCCTGGCCACTGAATCGGCGCGTGCGGCCGCACTGGAGGACACCCAGGCGCTGCGCACCGCCCTGCTTGCCTCGCTCGGCCATGATTTGCGCACGCCGCTTACCGGCATACAGGGCGCCGCCGGCACGCTGCGCGGCGCGTGGGAAACTCTGACGCCGGACACCCGCGCCGATTTGTTGGCGAGCATCGAGCAGGACGTCAGCCGCATGGCGCGGTTCCTCGCCAACATCGCCGATCTCACGCGCCTGGAGAGCGGCGAGATTCGCCCTCGGCTTGCTTCAATACCGGTCGCGCAAGTGGCGGAGGCGGCGATCGCGCGTCTCGCCGACCCGCTGCATGTCGCGACGGACGTGCCGCCGGATCTCACCGTGCAGGCGGACGCCGCGCTGCTGGAGCAGGTGCTGTTCAACGTGCTGGACAATGCGGTGAAATACGCGCCGAGCGGCTCCACGGTGCGGGTGCGCGCGGAGGCGCGCCATCGCGAAGTGGCCATCGCCATCAGCGACGAGGGCGTGGGCATACCGGCCGAAGACCTGCCGCACGTCTTCGACAGCTTCTTCCGGGTTCGGCGGGGCGACCGCACCGCGCCCGGCACCGGCCTGGGCCTCGCCATAGCGCGCGGACTGACGGAGGCCATGGGCGGGCGTATCGAGGCACGCAGCCCGAGCCCTTACGCGGCGCAGCAGGGGTCGCCAGGGACGGAAATTACCATTCACTTGGCCATGGGGGCGGCATGAAGAAGAAAAAGAGCCAAAAAACTCTTATCTGTTTCGGGCAGCACTTGGTCTCCCGCCGCAGACCGGAGGCCGGGGGCCATAGGCAAAAGTTTTTTGGTTCTTTTTTTCAAAAAAGAACTCTTCCTTGACCTCCCCTACTGCCGCCCGAATGCTCGTCATCGACGACGAGCCGCAGATCCACCGCTTCCTGCGCCCGGCGCTCGAAGCCGCTGGCTATATCGTGGAGCGCGCCGACACGGCGGCTGAAGGGCTTCGCCTTGCCGCCAGTCGCGCGCCGGACGCGGTGCTGCTCGATCTCGGCTTGCCGGACATGGACGGGATCGAGGTGCTTACCCGCCTGCGCGGCTTCAGCACGGTGCCGGTGATTGTGCTGTCGGCCCGCGACCGCGAGGCCGACAAGATCGCGGCGCTCGATGGCGGCGCCGATGATTACGTCGAAAAACCGTTCGGCGTCGGCGAGCTTCTGGCGCGCATACGCACTGCGTTGCGCCACCGGCGCACCCAGGAACAGGTGCCGGAACAGGTGCGATTTGAAGGGCTTACGGTGGATCTCGACAAGCGCCAGGCGCTCGTGGCGGGCAGCGTCGTGGCGCTCAGCCGGCGGGAGTGGGCGCTGCTATCGTTGCTGGCGCATAATGCCGGCCGCGTGCTGACGCACCGGCAGTTGCTCACCGGCGTCTGGGGCCCCGCGCATGTCGAGGACGTGCAGTATCTGCGCGTCTATATCGGCCAGTTGCGTGGAAAGCTGGGAGAGGCCGGCCGGCTGATCGGCACCGAGCCGGGCGTGGGCTACCGTATGGCGGAGACCGCGGAGGCCAAGGCCTAGCTCGCCATGGCGCGTTCGGCGGCCAACTGGCTTTCGCGCACCACGCGCTCATGACCGTCGACCACGTGTTTTACCCGGTATTGCAGGTCGCGGGTCTCGCTCGGCAGCAGGCGCTGCACCTTGTAGCGGCCGCGCGGAATGTTGCCGTCCTGCGGGCCGGTGAGGAAGTGGACCACCTGGCCCACCGTGTATTTGTGCGTGGCGTTCATGCCGATCTCCCGCAAACGAACGCCGCAGGGTGGTCCCCCGCGGCAATTTTGAATGCCAAAACAATACCTTAGGGTATTTGCGCCGCGCCCGCAAGGGCGCTGTGCTCGCATGGCGGCGAATTCAGCCAGGCGTCAGCTTCGCCATTTAGGTGAGGATAGGTGCCCGCGCTTCAAGCCCGGGTGGCCAAACGGCCTAAACTAGGCGGCCACGCGCTCCGCCGTTTGGGCAACCGCGGCAACCACGTGGTTCACCGAGATTTCCCACGGGGTGAGGTGAAAGGCCGGATCGAGGTCGCGCCACGGCTTGCGGGCGCGGCCCAAGACGCAATCGTACCTGAGCTGCATCAATCCGGCCAGATTACGGAAGCACCAGTTGCAGAAGGCGTCCATCAGCAGCTCGATCACCAGCGTGCCGGGCCGGCAGAAGCCGAGGCAGGTGAGCGCCGCGCCGTGCGGCGCGACAATTGTTTCGGCGCCGCGGAACAGCCGTACCTGGTCGGCGAGGCTAAGTGTTTCCGGCCGCACGATGGCGAAACCGCGATCGGCGAGCGCCGCCATCAGGTCGCGTTCGTTCACCAGGGGCCGCAGGCCGAAGCTGCTGCGCTCAATGTAGATGTGTCGCGGTGTCGGCCGCGCGGCTCGTGGGACATTGAGGGACATCGCCCGGTAGAAATCGGCGACGCAGGGATGGAAGGCGCTTTCGGCGCACACGGATAGCGGCAGGATCAGTGTGTCAATGTGCAACGTTTCGTCGCGCGCCACTTCCTCGATGGCCAGGCTCGGCATCAAATCCAGCAGCGCCAGCGCTTCCCTTTGCCGGCTGGCGCCACGCGGCACGAGAATACCCGCTGACGCCGCCTGGTAATTTTCCGGCACCGAAAATAGCCGCGCGAGGCTGAGCAACATGCTGTGGTAGAAATCGTCCTCGCCGCCGCTCAGGAGGCTGATATGGACGCCGCGCAGGTGCCGCACGGCGTGCGGCTGTATCGCCAGCCCTTTCACCAGGGAACGGAAACCGTGTGCCTCGGCCGAGGTATGGCTCAGCGTTTCAGCAACGACCTGGTCGCCAACCGCAATGATGCCGGCGGAGGAATGCACCAGTACATCGTGCAGCACGAAGATCGGCGGCGCGTCGCTATGGTAGGCATCGAGGCGCCAGACGCCCTGGTCAGGCAATTCGCGCACGCGCCAGCGTTCCAGAAAGTGGCGGCCGGTTGCGAGCGGCCCGAGCGGAATCCGCACCGGCGGCAGGGAATGGGCATGTTCGACAGGTCGGCCGGGGCCCATGAGGCCAAGCGCGGCAAACGCTTCGATCGGTCGCCGGTGCAGCACCATCTCGCTGTAGCCTGCCATCGGTCACTCTCGCCAAATGAGAATCTGTGCGGCTCCGTAGGCGCGGTGTGCGATTACGTCGCCAAGCT
>DATJOH010000299.1:0-6238 GCA_035507235.1 Acetobacteraceae bacterium | reverse complement strand
GCCGCGCGCAGTTGTGCGGGATCGGGATCGATGAACAGCGAAACCCGTATGCCCGCCGCCAGCAGTCGCGCGATCAGCGGCCTCAGCGAAGTTTCCTGCCCGGCCGCATCCAGCCCGCCTTCCGTCGTAACTTCCGCCCGTCGTTCCGGCACGATGCAGCACGCATGCGGCCTCGCCGCGCAGGCGATTGCCACCATTTCCGGCGTCGCCGCCATTTCCAGATTGATCGGTGCCGTAATGGCCACGCCAAGCCGCTGCAGATCGTCATCGCGAATATGCCGCCGGTCCTCACGCAAATGCAACGTAATCCCATCCGCCCCGGCATCCAGCGCCGCCTTCGCGGCCTCCACCGGATCGGGATGGCTGCCGCCGCGCGCATTCCGCAACGTCGCCACATGATCGATATTCACGCCAAGCCTGGGTAACACGCCGCTCATTCGTTCCGGTTCCGTGCAATCATGTCCGCCATGCGCAGCGCCGCGATCAGGCTCGCCGGATTGGCCACCCCCTTGCCGGCGATATCGAACGCCGTGCCGTGATCCGGCGACGTTCGCACGATCGGCAGGCCCAGCGTCACATTCACGCCGCCCCACATGTCCAACGTTTTCAGCGGAATCAAAGCCTGGTCATGGTAATGGCAAATCGCCGCATCGTACCGCTGCCGCGCCGTTTCCGTAAACATCGTGTCCGGCGGCCAGGGCCCGCTCACCGCGATCCCCTCTGTCCGTAGCGCCGCGATGGCCGGCGCGATCATCGTTTGCTCCTCGTCCCCCATCCTGCCCTCTTCGCCGGCATGCGGATTGAGCCCCGCGACGGCCAGCCTTGGGGCGGCAATGCCAAAATCCCGCCTGAGCGCCGCGTGCGTCACCCGCGCCACCGCGATGATCCGTTCCGTTCTCAGCATATCCAGCGCGTGGCGCAGCGCCACATGAATCGTCACCGGAACTACGCGCAATCCCGGCGCCGCCAGCATCATCACTTCCTGACCCGTAACACCCATCAGCTCGGCCAGAAACTCGGTATGTCCCGGATGTGGAAATCCCGCCGCCTGCAGCACGGCTTTGCTGATGGGATTCGTAACGACCGCGCATGCCTCGCCCGCCGCAGTGCACCGCACCGCCCGTTCAATACTCGCAATCACGCTCCCAGCATTTGCCGCGTCCGGGCGTCCCGCCTGCACCGCAGCCGCAAGTTTTACGTCCACCACCGGCAGCGCCGCCGCGAACCCGGCCGCGTCCGGCCGTGCCACCACCCGAACCGGCACCCCCTGTGCGCGCATCAGCGCCTGATCAGCCAGCACCGTGAAGCTTGGCCCGCACGTCCGCAGCGCCCGCCACGCGGCGGCGGTAATTTCCGGCCCAATCCCCGCTGGGTCACCCATGCTGATGGCAATTGTCATAACCACATTATCTGTAACCGACTGCGACGCGCCGCCGAATACCGACCAATGCCTCGCCACGAAGCCGGATCCGCCATGCGCCTGCTGCTCCTCTCCGTGCTTGCCCTGTTCGCCGCCGCGCCCGGCGCCCGCGCCTGGGACAGCCCGGCCCCCGATGTCGTTCTCTACTGTCTGCCTACGCTAAAAACCGAATGCGCCGCTCTTGCCGCCGGCTACCGCAGCGCATCGGGCGTCGAAGTCCATCTCTTCCTTGCCCCCCCCGCTGGCCTCGCGGGTCTTCTCCTGCATCGCGCCCGCGCCGACGTCGTCGTCGCCGATACGCCCACCCTGCAATCCCTCGCCGCCGCGCACCTGGTGAACGCCGACACCATCACCGCCCTCGGCACCGATGCCTACGTTCTGGCCGGCCAGGACGCGGCCAACAAAGCCGATCTCGCCGCCCTCCTGGCCGCCCATCCGGTCATTCTCACCGACCCCACCACCGCCGCCAGCTTTGACGGCCACGCCATCCTCACCGCGGCCCTCGGCCAAATCACCCCGCCCAAGGAAATTGGCGCCCCCGACACGCCCTACGTGCTCGCGGACCTCCACAGCGACGACAGCGCCATCGCCCTCGTCACCAACACCGACGCGCGCGGCGCGAAGATCCCCGTGCTCGCAAAACTGGATGTCCCGCCGATGCCGATTTCCGGCGCAATCGTCACGCTCCGCCAAAGCGTGAATTCCCCCCACCTCCTCGCCTTCATCGCCGGCCCGCAAGGTGCCGCCATCCGCCGCGCCGGCGGCCTGGAGCCCGCACCATGAGCGATATCACCACCACCGACGTCGCCATCCCCGAAATCGAGGAACAGCATCACACCCTGCTTGCCCGCATCTCCCACTGGTGCCAGGCGCTTGCCGTCATCATCATGATCGGCAGCGGCTGGCGCATTTACGACAACGTGCCGATCCTGCCCTTCCAATTCCCCTACTGGATCACCCTCGGCGGCGACAAATATCTCGCCACCACCACGAGCAACGACTGGGGCACCGGCAACGCCATCGCCTGGCATTTCGCCGGCATGTGGCTGTTGCTGTTCGGTTTCGCCCTGCTCATCCTGAACGGCCTGATCACCGGCCATTTTCGCAAGGACCTGCTGCCGGTGACGCCGCGTGCTTTCCTGCGCGATTTTATCCTCGCCGCCACCTTCAAACTGCCCCACCGGCTCGGCGAATATAACGCCGTGCAGCGCGTCTTTTATTGGGGCGTGCTGTTCGCCCTGCTGATGATGTTCCTCTCCGGCCTCGCCATCTGGAAGCCAGTGCAACTCGGCTTCCTCACTTGGTGCTTCGGCGGCTTCCCCACCGCGCGTGTGGTGCATTTCTTCTTCATGTCGGCGATCGTCGCCTTTCTCATCGTCCACGTCACGCTCGTCGCCCTGGTGCCGAAAACCCTCACCGCCATGATCCTCGGCCGTGCCACCCACCGCCCGCACGCCGCGAAGGAACCAACATGATCCCCACCCGTTTGGATCCGCAGTTGCGTGCGGCGATCGAGCGGCGGCGCCTGTTGCGCGGCGGCCTTAGTCTCGGAGCCCTCACCATGCTCGGCGGCTGCGACATCAGCGATAGCGACGCGGTGCAGTCTACCCTTCACGCCGTTTCGCGCTGGAATGACCGTGTGCAAGCTTGGCTGTTCAGCGACTCACGCCTGGCGAAGGAATACCCGCAAAGCGCCGTCGCCAAACAATTCCGCTACAATGCCTATTACCCGATGAAAGATGCCCCGCACATCGATGCGGGCACCTACAAACTCGGCCTCTCCGGCAAAATCGCCGACAAGCGCCCCTGGACGGTGCAGCAACTTCTAGCCCTGCCCCGCGCCACCCAGCGCACCCGCCATGTCTGCGTCGAGGGCTGGAGTTATATCGGCGAGTGGAGCGGCATACCGCTCGGCGATTTCCTCGCCCGCGTCGGCGCCGACACCAGCGCCAAATATGTCGGCTTCGAGTGCGCCGACGGCTACTATGAGGGCATCGACATGCCGACGGCGCTGCACCCACAGACCATCATGGCGGTGACCGCGGGGCCGGATATTTTGCCCGCCAAATTCGGTTTCCCGTTGAAAATTCGCATACCTACCAAACTTGGCTTCAAAAACCCGAAATGGGTGACGGCGATGTACGTTACGGATCAGGAACCGCATGGTTTTTGGACGGATCGGGGATACAACTGGTTTTCGGGGATTTGAAGGCTGGGGGAGATGTGCCATCTCCCCAGACCCCCCGTCGCAATTTTGCCCGCGGGACGATAACGCTTCGGGATAAAACTGACGACGGGGGGTCTGGGGGGCCCGCACGGCCCACCCAGTCTTCCTTATGAAAGGTCAAACGCATGTCAGAAGCAATCGGCATAGCCGTGATGGCCAAGGCCCCGTACGCGGGCCGTTGCAAAACGCGCCTTATGCCCGCGCTTTCGCCTGACCAGGCCGCCGCCATGAGCGCCGCTTTCCTCGGCGACGTCACCGACAATCTGGCGCTCGCCGCGAAATCTGCCGCCATCGCTCCTTATGTCGCCTATGCCCCCGCGGACGCTGCCGCGGCCTTCACCGGCCTGACCGCGCCTGGCACCGGCCTGCTGCTCGCCGATGGCAGCATCGAAGCGCCGCATCGCGTCACCGGCTTCGGCGCATGCCTGCTGCACGCCGTTACCGGCCTGCTGGCGCACGGACATCAAGCCGCTTGCGTTCTGAATTCCGACAGCCCCAATCTGCCCACGCGCCTGCTGGTCCAGGCGACCCGCCTGTTGCTGCAACCGCGCGACCAGATCGTTCTCGGCCCGGCAGAGGATGGCGGCTATTATTTCCTCGGCATGCGCCAAGCCCACGCGGAGCTGTTCGCCGATATCGATTGGAGCACCGCCCGGGTCGCCGCGCAGACCCGTGACCGCGCTGCCGCCCTCGGATTAGCCGTCATCGAACTGCAACCTTGGTACGACGTCGACGATCCAGCATCGTTACGCCGACTGCTGCGCGCCATTACAAGCGGACCCGTGGACGGCGAATTTCCCGCCCATCGCACCCGCACCCGCGCCGCCATATTCGGCCTGCTGCAAACCGCGTCGCCAAACATCGCAGCGCCGCACTGGCAAGGCGCGCTCGGAGCAACCGTATGAACGTCGCCGCGCCGCCAAATCCCACACGGTATTTCGAATCCGTGTCACGCACCGGCGCCAATGCCGCGCCACCGGTATGTCTGTACCTGGAGGTAACGAACCGCTGCAACCTGCTGTGCGAAACCTGCCCTCGTACATTCGAGGAACTTGAGCCGCCGGCCGACATGTCCTGGGAGCTCTTCACCCGCATCGTCGACCAGACGGAGAACGTTACGCGTGCTGTCCTGCACGGCGTCGGTGAACCCATGCTGGTGCGCGACCTGCCGCGCATGATTGCCTATCTGAAAGCGCGCGGCATCTACGTTCTGTTCAACACCAACGGCACCCTGCTGCGCGAAAAGCGGTTTCGCGAACTGATAGATGCCGGCCTCGACGAGCTGCGTGTCTCGCTCGACGCCGCCGATGCGCCCAGCTACACCGCCGTGCGCGGCCGCCCATTCTTCGATCGCATCGTCCGCGACGTGCGCAACCTGCGCGACTACCAGGACCGCGAGAATGTTACGCATCCGCGTATTTCCCTCTGGCTCACCGGCCTCAAGGAGACCATCCAGCAACTGCCCGAGTTCGTCCGCCTGGCCGCCCGCATGCGCGTCCACGAAGTGCATTTGCAGCGCCTGGTGTACGACGAAACCGGCTTCGGCATGGCCCGCCAGGACAGCAGCCTGTTCGAACAGACGAACGACGCGGAAATGGCGACAATCGAAGCGGCCCAGGCGATCGGCCGCGACCTCGGCGTGAAACTGGACGCCTCCGGCGCCACCGAACCCGGCTTAAGCCTGCGCCAGCAAGGCGAAATGCCCTGGTCCGGCTGCCGCCGCCCCTGGAGCCTGATGTATTTCACCGCCCACGGCCGCGCCCTGCCCTGCTGCATCGCGCCATTCTCCGCCCGCGGCTACGAAACCTACACGCTGGGCAACGCGAACGCGCAATCCCTCGCGGAAATCTGGAACGGCCCCGCCTATCAGGAATTCCGCAACGCCCTGATGAGCGATGCGCCCCCGAAACCATGCCAGAATTGCGGCCTGCGATGGAGCCTGTAGGGGCCTTCGGCGACCAGGGGGGCTCTGCCCCCCTGGACCCCCCGCTGGTGCGTGACGCCCCAGACCCGCGCTATTCTTCGTCAGAGAAAAAGGCGGGGTGCAACACAGACGTTGCAACATCCCGGATGCGCCCCGCCTTTTCCTCTGACAAAGTAATGGGGTCTGGGGCCTCAGGCCCCAGCGGGGTCCAGGGGCAGAGCCCCTGGCCGCCGGAGGCACCCCGCACCGCCGCCGTCATTCCGGTGCTGAACGAAGCAGGCGCCATCGGCCCCACGCTCCGCCGCCTGCCCCGCGACATTATCGGCACCGCCATTGTCGTGGACGGCGGCAGCACGGACGGCACGCAAACCGAGGCCCGCGACGCCGGCGCCATCCTCATCGAGGAATCCCGCCGCGGCTACGGCCGCGCCTGCCAGACCGGCGCCGACCATGCGGCCGCGATCGGTGCCGACATCATCATCTTCATGGACGGCGACGGCGCCGACGCCGTCGAACAAGTCGCCGTCCTGCTGGCCCCTCTCCTCGCCGGCAACGCCGATTTCGTCCTCGCCGACCGGACCGGCCCCCTCCGCGACCCCGGCAGCATGGGCCCGCACCAGATCCTCGCCGGCCGCCTGATCGGCGGCGCCGTGGGCCTCATGACCGG
>DATJOH010000298.1:0-3075 GCA_035507235.1 Acetobacteraceae bacterium | reverse complement strand
CCGGCTATGACGAAACCCCGGTCGTTGCGCACATGAAAGGCCGCGAGATCGAATTGGCGATCGACATCGGTCTGGGTTCCGGAAAAGCCACCGTTTGGACCTGCGATCTGACGCACGGCTACATCGACATCAACGGCAGCTACAGAAGCTAGTATTCGGTCGCCCGTCGTCAGCCGTGAGTCGCCAGTCGTCAGTTTTCGCAAGAGTAGGCAACGCCATGCCGGAAGGCACCCTGCCGCAATTTCCGTTGCGTACCGAACGGCTCGCGCTGCGGCCCCCGCGTGCGGGAGATGCGGATGCGATACATCGCCTGGTGAATGACTGGGAGGTGGTCCGTATGTTAAGCCGGCTGCCTTTTCCCTATCCGCGCGCACTTACCGATGAGTGGATCGCCGCGACGGCGACACAGATGGCGGAGGAAACCGCATATCATTTTGCGATCACCGGCAGTGAAAACGATGCAGAAATGATAATCGGTTGCGTCGGCCTGCGCCTTGCGGCGTCGCCGCGGACGGCTATCCTCGGCTACTGGGTGGGACGGCGTTTCTGGGGTCATGGCGTGGCAAAGGAAGCAGCCGCGCGCGCGGCTCGCTGGGCGTTGGCCAATTTACCGGTCGATACCGTGCGCGCCTCCGTTGCCGTGGATAATCCGGCGAGCGCCGCCGTTCTGCGCCATGTCGGCTTTCGCCAGGTCGGCACGGCACGCGAGGAGTTCCTGGCCCGTGGCGGTCTGCACGACGTACTCGTGTTCGAGGCACAACGCGACGATCTGTTCGGCACCGTGCGGTTCGATGACGCAACAGAGCAACCGGCCGGCGCAAAGCCGCTCATGCTGGTCGCCGCCTGTGCGCTGATCGATACGGATACACGCGTTCTTTTGGCGCGCCGGCCGGAAGGCAAGAAAATGGCGGGACTCTGGGAATTTCCTGGAGGCAAGATGCAGCCAGGCGAAACGCCCGAAGCGGCACTGATACGCGAATTGCATGAGGAACTCGGTATCGATGTCGCCGCCGCCTGTCTTGCGCCTTTCACGTTCGCAAGCCACGAATACGAAAATTTTCACCTGCTGATGCCGCTCTATCTTTGCCGGCGCTGGCAGGGTTTCGTGCAGCCGCTGGAAGGGCAGACGCTCGCCTGGGTGCGGCCGCAAAAACTCGCCGATTATGAAATGCCCCCGGCCGACAAGCCGCTGGTACCGCTCCTGCGCGACTTTCTGTAACGGATACGAGCGAAAGGCTCAGCCTCTTTTCACGAAAAGGCAAGGCCTTCTTTCTTGAAAGAAAGAAGCAAAGAACTTTTGCTCTTGGTAGGATGGTCCTGGCAGCTTAATCACGGCGAGCATCTTACGTGCGCGGTGGTCCTGGGACGGGAAATTTTTATTCTTGCTCAACCTCGGTGCTATACGTCAACAGTCCGCACGAGCGGCTGTGCGAATTCGAGGGTGCACGCATGGAAATGTATACGATCCACCTGGGACGGGCGGGCACGGACGGTTTCACCTCCATAGAGGTGAAACGAGCGCTCTGCTCCAACCTCGAGGAGGTAAAACCTCGCGCCATAGACGCACTGCGCACGCGCGGCGTGCAGGTTGGCGCCACGCGCCTCCAGGTCACGGAACGCGATGACAAGTTGTTGTGGGAATACCCGTAAGACCTAAGCCAACATTGCCTCGATCTCGGCCAGATCGACGTCCTCGATCGCGGCCGGGCGCCATTTGGGCTGGCGGTCCTTGTCGATAATCATTGCCCGCACCCCCTCCGCAAAGTCAGGATGGCGCGTCACCGACCTGGTCAGATGCAATTCCGCGCCAAGGCAGGCGGCCAGCGCGCGCGAGGCGCCGCGCTGCACAATGCCGAACGACCACAGAACCGAACTCGGCGACATGGCACGCAGCGTTGCCAACGTCTTTTGACCCCACGCGCCCTCCTCGCGCAGCCGGATCAGCATCTCCGGCAGGCTTGGGGCTGAGAAACAGCAGTTGATCGCCGGCATCTGTTCCTGAAATGAAAATGGTGGCAGGGGTTCGGCGAACTTCGCCAGCATTGCCACGCCGTCCTCCGCCAGGGCTGCGGTGAGCGCTGGCAGATTTCCCTTGCGCACGTAATGTGTGGCGAGCCCGGCGTGCACCGCATCGGCGCCGGTGATCCGCGTGCCCGTCAGTCCGAGGTACATGCCGAGCGCGCCCGGCAGGCGTGGCAGAAAATAACTGGCGCCGACATCGGGAAACAGCGCAATGCCGGTTTCCGGCATGGCGAACATGGCGTTCTCCGTTGCCACCCGGTAACGCCCGTGCACCGAAACCCCGATGCCCCCGCCCATGCAAATGCCGTCGACCAGCGCCACGTACGGTTTCGGATATTCCGCGATCATGCGGTTCAGCGCGTATTCCTCGGCAAAGAACCGTTCGATGGCGGAAGCGTCGCCCGCCAGCGCGGCGTCGCGAATGGTGCGTATGTCGCCGCCCGCGCAGAAGGCACGCCCCTCGCCTGCGATCACAATCGCATGCACCTCCGGACGCTCCGCCCACGCACCCAGCCTTTCGGCCAGCGCCCGTATCATGCCCTGATCCAGTGCGTTCAGCGCCGCCGGCCGATTGAGGGTCAGCAACCCGATCCGTCCCGTGACGGTTGCGACAACGGATTCGCCCATACACCTCTCCCCGCGATGCTGGCTGCTTACCGTCCGCGCGCGTCAGCGCAAAGCGCACGGCTTGCCAGCGACCGGGCAGCCGGGCAGTTCTGCGCCATGGTGCGCGTGCTCAACGTCAAGGAAGACCGACCGGGCGCGGACCGACCAGGCCCGGCCGAACCGGCGCTTCGGCTCACCGCGCTTTCCACCCGTGGGCCAGGCCTCAAGGATATTTCGTTTGAACTGCGGGCCGGGGAACTGCTTGCTGTCCTTGGGCCATCCGGCAGCGGCAAGTCGGCCCTCATTGCCGTGTTGGCCGGAACCAGTGGCCCCACCTTTGGTCAGGCCCATTTTGGCGGTCGTACGCTTGGACGCATGGCCATACACCGGCGCGGCTTCGGCATTGTGCGCCAGCCGGATGCGCTCTTCCCGAACCTGACGCTCGCC
>DATJOH010000297.1:0-2606 GCA_035507235.1 Acetobacteraceae bacterium | reverse complement strand
GAGCTGGCGCGCATTTTCGCGATAGCTGGGCCCCTCCCGAACGCCGCGCCGACCTGGAACCTGGCCCCCACGCAATCCGCGGTTGTCGTGCGCCGCAATCCCGAGACGGGCGAGCGCGCGCTCAGTCTGCTCCGCTGGGGGCTGTTCCCATCCTTTGCCAAGGACCCCAAGGCCACCCGGCCGTTCAACGCCCGCGCCGAGACAGTGGCGACCAACGGCATGTTTCGTGGCGCCTTCGCCAAGCGCCGCTGCCTGGTGCCGGCCGATGCCTACTACGAGTGGCATGCCACGCCGGCCGGCAAGATCCCCTACGCCATTGCCGGCACAGACTGGTTGCCGCTGGCGTTGGGCGGCATCTGGGAAGGTCACCGCGCCCCTGACGGCGAAATCACCCGCAGCTTCGCCATCGTGACCACGGCCGCCAACGCCGCCCTGGCGCATCTGCACCCGCGCATGCCGCTGGTGGTGGCGCAAGCGGACTGGGCCAACTGGCTAGGCGAGGCGGAGGCGGACGCCACTCGGTTGCTGCGCGCCGCACCTGAGGCCGCGTTGAAGGCCTGGCGGATCGGCACCGCGGTCAACAGCATGCGCAACAACGCGCCGGAACTGCTCTGGCCGGAGACGCCCCCGGCCGGCGATGCTTTGTCACCGGCGGAGGCTTCGGGCACACTGACCCTATGAACGCCATGCCTCCCCCCCTCCGCCACGACTGGTCCGTGCGGGAAATCCAGGACCTGATTGAGGCCCCGTTCCCCGACCTGATGTTCCGCGCCCAATCCGTGCACCGCGCGCATCACGATCCAAGCCGCGTGCAGATCAGCACCCTGCTCAGCATCAAGACCGGCGGCTGCCCGGAGGATTGCGCCTACTGTCCGCAAAGCGCGACACACGAGACGGGCCTCGCCGCCAGCAAGCTGATGGATCTCGACGCCGTGCTCGCCGAGGCCCGCGCCGCCAAGCACGCCGGTGCCTCCCGCTTCTGCATGGGCGCCGCCTGGCGCAGCCCGAAGGATCGGGACCTCGACGCCGTCTGCGCCATGGTCGAAGGTGTGCGCGCCCTTGGCCTGGAAAGCTGCGTAACGCTCGGCATGCTCACCGAACCGCAGGCGCGCCGCCTGGCCGATGCCGGGCTCGATTACTACAACCACAATCTGGACACCTCGCCGGAATTCTACGGCGAGATCATTACGACCCGCATCTATCAGGACCGGCTGGATACGCTGGCGCATGTGCGCGATGCCGGTATCCATGTCTGCTGCGGCGGCATCGTCGGCATGGGCGAACAAATCGCCGACCGTGCCGGCCTGCTGGCGGCGTTGGCGAATTTGCCGAAACATCCGGAAAGCGTGCCGATCAACGCACTCGTGCGCGTCGCCGGCACGCCGTTGGCGGAGGCGGCGCCGGTGGATGCAATCGATTTCGTGCGCGTGATCGCGGCGGCGCGCATTACCATGCCGCTTGCCTATGTGCGACTTTCGGCGGGGCGCGAGGGGATGAGCGACGAGGCGCAGGCGCTTTGCTTTTTGGCTGGGGCCAACTCGATTTTTTATGGGCCGCGACTGCTGACGACGCCTAATCCGGCGGCGGATCATGATCGGGGGCTGCTTGAGCGGTTGGGGATGGTGGCGGCGTAGAAGGAAGGTCTTCTTTTTTGAAAAAAAGAAGTAAAAGACTTTTATCTGTTTGCTCGGCGCCACGTTCGCTGCAAGCGCCGCTCTTAAAGAGCAAAAGTTTTTTGCTTCTTTTTTCAAAAAAGAAGCCTTCCTTACTTAGGCCATGACTCGCGTCTGGCGTCCCTACACGCAAATGCAAACCGCGCCGCCGCCCTTGCTCGCGGCGCGCACGGAAGGCAGCCGCATCTGGCTGGATGACGGCCGTATGCTGATCGACGGCACGGCAAGTTGGTGGACTGCCTGCCACGGCTACAGTCATCCGCACATACGTGAGTCAGTAACGCAACAACTGGAACGCATGCCGCACGTGATGTTCGGCGGCCTGACGCATGCGCCGGCCGAACGGCTGGCGGAACGTTTATGCGCGCTGCTGCCCGGCGATCTCGGTCATGTGTTTTTTGCCGATAGCGGCTCCGTCGCGGTGGAAGTGGCCATGAAAATGGCGGCGCAATATTGGCTGAACCAGGGCGTGCGCACACGCACGCGTTTTCTTGCTTTTGCCGGCGGATATCATGGCGATACGTTCGCCACCATGGCGGTGTGCGATCCGGAGGAGGGGATGCACGCGCTGTTCGGGCCGTTGCTGCCGGTGCATGCTATTCTGCCGCTGCCGCGCGACGACGCAACGATGTCCGGACTGGAACGCTTTCTGGCGACGGAAGCGGAAACGCTTGCGGGCATTCTGGTGGAACCGCTGGTGCAGGGCGCCGGCGGCATGATTTTCCACGAGGCCGACGTGCTGCGCCGATTGCGCACGCTGGCCGACCGGTTTTATTTGCCGCTGATCCTGGATGAGATTTTCACCGGCTTCGGGCGCACCGGCACGATGTTCGCGTGCGAGGCGGCGGGCATCGTGCCGGATATCATTACGCTCTCCAAGGCGCTCACCGGCGGCACGATGGCGCTTTCCGCGGCGATTGCGCGGCCGCATAT
>DATJOH010000296.1:0-2889 GCA_035507235.1 Acetobacteraceae bacterium | reverse complement strand
GAGGAAAAGCACCTTCTTTTGCAAATGCATGAGCTGCTGGCGTTTCTCAGTCAGTCCGGTGTCACCACCTTCTTGATCAATCCCCTGCTCGGCCTGGTCAACACTTTGGACGTTGGCCAGCTCAACGTTTCCTATATTGCCGACACGGTCGTGCTGTTTCGCTACTTTGAAGCAGACGGCCGCATTCGAAAGGCCTTGTCCGTGATCAAAAACCGCGGCGGCAAGCATGAAGAAACGATCCGCGAGGTTCGCATAGACAGCCACGGGTTGCGCGTGGGCGAGCCGCTGGCCAACTTCCGCGGCGTGCTGACCGGCACGCCCGAGTTTGTCGGCAACGCCCAACCGCTCCTGGAAGGCCGTGATGCATAGGTTCGCCACTTGCGGTTACCTGGCATTGATCGTAGCGCCGTGGCAACACGATGCAGAAAGCCTCGCCCGGGTGCTGATCCAGGATGGCTATCGGGCGTGCATCTATCCGGACGTTACAACGTTGAGCGAGCACGTCAATGAAGAAACCGGCGTGGTCATCCTCACCCACGAGGCGCTCGAATACGGCATAGACGCGCTGCAACGCTCGCTGCGGCGGCAACCCACCTGGTCGGACGTTCCATTCATAGTATTGCGGTCGGCGCAAAGCCGCGGCGCCAGGCATACGGTGCCCCTGCCCAGCGAGGTCATCAATCATATCGAGCTTGAACGCCCGCTTGGCTCCGCCTCCCTGCTCAGTGCCGTGGCGACAGCCATGCGATCGCGACAAAAGCAATTTGAAATCCGCGATCGCATCGACGAGCTGGCGGCCAGCCGCAAAGCGCTTTCGGAAAGCGAGGCAGAACTGCGTCTGATCACCGACGCGTTGCCGGTCCTCATCGCGTTCCTCGACAAAGACCTGCGCTATCGCTTCGTCAACCAGTCTTATCAAAAATGGTTCGGCCTGGCGCCAGCGGACATGCTCGGCAAAACAGTGGCAGAGGTCTTCGGCAAGGAACATGCGCAGGCGTGCGTCGAGTCGATGAACGTCGCCTTGGGCGGCGATCCGGCGCAGATCGAAGTGGCGTGGCAACATCCTCGTGAAGGCCGGCGCCACGTCGAAATTCGTTTTCTTCCGCGCTTCGCGGAAAGCGGCGAGGTGGATGGGCTGCATCTGTTCGCCACCGACATCACCGAGCGCAAGGCATCGCTGGAGTCGGCCCAGCAGGCCGCTACTACCTTGGAGCTCAAGGTCGCCGAGCGCACGGCCGCGCTGCAGGCCGAGATGCTGGCCCGCTCCGAAAGCGAAACGGCGCTGAGGCAAGCGCAGAAAATGGAAGCGGTGGGCCAGCTGACCGGCGGCATTGCGCACGACTTCAATAACATGCTCACCAGCATTATCGGTGCCCTCGATATTGTCGACCTCCGCCTGCAGGCCGGAAACACCGATCGTTTGGAGCGCGTCATCCGGGCGGCGCTGGATTCGGCCAACCGCGCCGCGGCGCTCACCCAGCGTTTGCTGGCGTTCTCCCGGCGCCAGTCGCTGGATCCCAAACCGGTCGAACTCAATGCGCTGATCCGCTCGATGCACATGCTTTTGCGGCAGACCCTGGGCGAACGGATTCACATCGTGGTCGACCTGGGCAAGGGCCTGAACCACGCCCTGGTCGACGTCAATCAACTCGAAAGCGCCGTTCTGAATTTATGCATCAACGCGAGGGATGCCATGCCCGATGGCGGCCAGCTGCGGATTGCCACACGGACCGCATCGTCGATTCCCTTTCCGCACGATGACACGGCGCTCAATGCCTTGGGCTACGTGGTGGTCGAAGTGGCCGATACCGGCGTAGGCATGGATTCCAGCGTCAAAGAGCGTGTCTTCGAACCCTTCTTCACTACCAAGCCGCTCGGTCAAGGCACCGGCCTTGGGCTGTCGATGATCTACGGCTTCATGCAGCAGTCCAAGGGATACATCGATATCCAATCCGCGCCGGGCAAGGGTACGAGCATCGCGCTCTACCTTCCTGCCACCGCCGATGGCAACATCGACAACGCCGTCGCGCATCCCCGCGCTCCCAAAGGCGAGGGCCAGCAAGTGCTCGTCGTTGAAGATGACGATCAGGTGCGGGTGCTGGTGAGCTTCTTGCTGGAGGAACTGGGCTACGCGGTGAAGACGGCGCGCGATGCCATCACGGCAATGCAGCATTTGTCGCCGTCCGAACATATCGATCTACTTATTTCAGATGTGGGCCTGCCCGGCATGAACGGACGCCAGCTCGCCGAGCTCGTGCGCGAGCGCCACCCGTCCGTCCCCGTGCTCTTCATGACCGGCTACGCCGAAAACGCGGCCGTGCAATCGGAATTCCTCGGCGAGAACATGGCGATCATCACCAAGCCGTTCGCGATGGACGATTTTGGCCGGGCAGTGCGGCGAGCGCTCGGAAACTGATCCACGTCAATCCGCGAGGCGTTTGCAGACATGCCGCAACCGGTAGGGGAAAACTAACTAGCTTGGCGATAACAGGCCGGCACGATCCGTGATCGCCCGCACATAATCCGCGTCCCCTGATCCGCCGGACAAACGCGCATAAGGGCTGCGCCGTTGGCGCTGCCCGCTTCACTGGAAAACGACGGCTGTCGTCCTAATTTCTCGCGGCCATTCGGCACCCCTGGGGAGGGGAGCATTGTTGTTTCCTCGATTCTTCTCTCAGTGACTACTTATAGGAGTAGCTTCCCATGACGAGCACAGATTCGACTGGAACATCTTTCTCGCACGAGCATTCCGGCCTTGCACGCAAGGCGTGCGCACTGTCCATTGCCATCGCCATGGCGTTCGGGGCGAGCACGGCTGCCAACGCCGCACAGGTTTATACGCATCACGTGCGCGATGCCGTCAGCACCAACGCCGCGCAACAGGTGGGC